>NZ_AOPZ01000068.1 GCF_000414115.1 Streptomyces aurantiacus JA 4570 | reverse complement strand
GGGCGGCCCAGTAGCCGAGGCCGTGCGCCAGCTCGGCGACGCGCGGCGCGGTCTCGCCGCCCGGGCCGAGGAGCGCCCGCACCGCGTGGCCGACGCGGATCACCGGGTGTGTGGAGCCGCCCGCGATGCCCGGCAGGAGCACCGGCCACCAGGCGGTGAGCACCTCGCGCCAGGGCCGCTCGGCCAGGGCGCGCTCGAAGTACGCGATCCAGTCCGCCGCGCGCCGCGGATCACCGAGCGCCGCGCGCCAGTCGGCGTCCGTGACCGGGGCGAGGCGGGCGGGCATGTCCTCCAGCTTGGCGCGGTAGTAGTCGAGCCAGCGGTGCACGGAGCGGGCCTGGCCGCCGTGCACCAGGGCCTCGACGGCCATCGGCCCGTGGTTGGTGAGCCGCCCGAGCCGCTCGGGCCCGGAGGCGTGCAGCCGCTGCAGGGCTTCGTCGAGGATGCCGCTGGTGTCGTTCATGGCGGCACGTTAGGCGGGGGTTCCGGGCGTCCGTAACGGTCCGCGGCCCTAGTCCGCTGGACCGAGCGGCCTCTCGTACCAGGCGACGTCCCAGTACCGCTGAAACTTCCTGCCGACTTCCGCGTACGTCCCTATGTGCCGGAACCCGAAGCGCTCGTGCAGCCGCACCGAGGGCTCGTTGGGCAGCGCGATCCCGGCGTACGCGCGGTGCAGGTCCTCGCCCGCGAGCGCGTCGAAGAGCGCCTCGTACAGGAGCGTGCCGACGCCGCGGCCGCCCGCGTCCGGGGCGAGATAGACGCTGACCTCGACGGAGGTCGCGTACGCGGGCTTGGGGCGCAGCGGGCTGGACGTCGCGTACCCGAGAATGCCGGATTTGTCCCGCTGCGCAACCATCAAGCGGTGCGGGCCGTCTTCAGGGTGGGAGAGCAGCCAAGGGCGGCGCTCTTCCGGCAGGAAAGAGACTGTGTCGAATGTGACGGCGGTCTCTCGGACGTAGTGGTTGTAGATGTCGGTGAGGGGCCCGAGATCGGCCTCGGTTCCCGGTCTGACCTGCACCTCTTTACGTTCCGACGGCAACTGACCTCCCTCTGTGGCGGCACAGGGTACTGCATGATCACAAAAACGGGCGCGCGGCTTGGGAATTCTGTCCGGATTCCAGTCGTTGTTTCCATCGGATGCAGGGCACCTGGGAGGGTGTGCCGTCCACCACAGGTCCGACCCCGGGCCACAGGTCCGTACAAGGACCACAGGTCCACCGTAGGGCCGACCACCGAAGGTCCATGCCGGACCACCGAAGGTCCATGCCGGACCGACCAGTGACAACCACGCAAGGGAGCACGCATGGCAACCCGTGCCGTCGCCCGTCGTAAGTCCGCCGACACCGGTCGGACCGACGCGGCACGCAGTGTTCGCGCCGTAGGCGGCGAGATCGCCGACCGCGACCTGGTCGGCATGTACCTCGACGAGATCGCGCGCACACCCCTGCTCGACGCCGCCAAGGAGGTCGAGCTGTCCCAGATCATCGAGGCGGGCGTCTATGCCCGGCAGATACTGGCGGGCGAGGTCGAGCGTGACGCCGAAGCCGCCGCCGGGTCCGCCTCGCGCGAGGAGCTCGAAGCCCTCGTCGCCGACGGCGAGCGCGCCAAGGACGTCTTCATCCGCTCGAACCTCCGCCTGGTCGTGGCGGTCGCCCGGCGCTATCCGCGCAGCGGCCTGCCCCTGCTCGACCTGATCCAGGAGGGCAACGCGGGCCTGGTCCGCGCCGTCGAGAAGTTCGACTACGCCAAGGGCTTCAAGTTCTCCACGTACGCCACCTGGTGGATCCGCCAGGCCATCACCCGCTCCATCGCCGACCAGTCGCGCACCATCCGGCTTCCCGTGCACCTGGTCGAGGAGCTCGGCCGGATCCGCCGCGTGCAGCGCGAGTTCAACCGCGAGCACGGCCGTGACCCGGAGCCCACGGAGATCGCCGCCGAGCTCGCCTCCACGCCGGAGCGCGTGGTCGACGTCCTGGACTGGGCCCGCGACCCGGTCTCGCTGAACATGTCGGTGGACGACGAGGGCGACACCCAGTTCGGCGACCTCCTCGAGGACACCTCGGCCGTCTCCCCGGAGCAGTCCGTCCTCACGCTGCTGCGCAGCGAGGAGCTGGACGACCTGATCGGCCGCCTGGACCAGCGCACGGCCTCCATCATCAAGATGAGGTACGGCATCGACGACGGCCGCGAGCGCACGCTGACGGAGGTCGGCAAGGAGCATGGCCTCACGCGCGAGCGCATTCGGCAGATTGAGAAGCATGCGCTTCTGGAGCTGAAGAAGCTGGCCCGCGACACCGGGTTCGACGCGGCGGCCTAGGCCGGCCGGGGGCCGGGTGGCTTCGCCCCGCGCTCCGCGCGGGGATTTCTCCCACCCGCCCACCCTGAGAACCCACCGGCCTGCACGCGAAGCCCGTGCACCCGAACGTTGGGGGTAAACGGGTGGGCAGGTGGGAGAAACCCCGCGCGGAGCGCGGGGCACCCCCACCGGCGGGCAGCCGGACCTCAACCGGTACCCGAGGCGGCCTCGGTCAGGCGGACCCCCAACTCGCGTACGCGAGCCACCAGTTCCTCCGGCCCGCGCACAGCGAACGCGCACTCGACCCAGATGAGCCGCGCGGCAACCCACTCCACGGGCTCGGTCACCGTCGCCCGCAGCCGGCATCGGTCGGCGCCCTCGGCGACCAGTTCGCCGAGGGAGGCAGGCAGCCGCCCGCCCACTCGCTCCGGCGGAGCGTGGAACTCCACGTCCACCTCGTACGCGACGGACTCCTGCGGCCGCGCAAGCACACTCCGCCGCACATACGCCTCCGCGCTCCCGCCCGGCAGCATCCGCGGCGCGAACCGCGCTCCCGTGGCGAACGGCTGCGACACCCGGTCCACCCGGAACGTGCGCCAGTCCTGCCGCTCCAGGTCGTACGCGACCAGATACCAGCGCCGTCCCGTGGCCACGAGCCGGTGCGGCTCGGTGAGCCGCCGCGACGGCGTCCCGTCCTTCGCCTCGTAGGCGAACCGCAGCTGCTCGTGCGCGGCCGTCGCCGACGCCATCACCGTCAGCGTCTCGGGCGCGATCCGCGCCCCGTCCCCGCTGGTCAGCGACATGGTCGCGGCGCCGAGCGCGGACACCCGGTGCCGCAGCCGCGACGGAAGCACCTGCTCCAGTTTGGCCAGCGCCCGCACGGACGCCTCCTCCACGCCGTCGACGGCGTGCCCGGCCCCGGCCCGCAGCCCCACCGCGATGGCCACCGCCTCCTCGTCGTCGAGGACCAGCGGCGGCATCGCCTTCCCGGCGACCAGCCGGTAGCCGCCGCACGCCCCCTGCGTCGCCTGCACCGGATAGCCGAGCTCCCGCAGCCGGTCGACGTCCCGCCGCACGGTGCGGCGGCTGACGCCGAGCCGCTCCGACAGCTCACCGCCGGGCCACTCGCGCGGTGTCTGCAGCAGCGAGAGGAGCTGCAGCAGCCGCGCCGGCGTGTCCGTACTCATGAGGGGCCTCCCGCCACCGTGATCCCGAACCCGGTTCCGAAACCTGATCCGGAACCTGTCCCCAGGGTGCCGTACAACTAGGTCATGATCTGACCTATTGGCCTTCTAGCCTTACGGCATGACTTCTTCACCCAGCAGCACCCCCGTGTCACAGGGATCGGACCGGCGCCGCTGGTTCGCCCTCGCGATCGTCATGACGGCCGCCTTCATGGACCTGGTGGACGTGACGATCGTGAACGTCGCGATCCCGTCCATCCAGCGGGACGAGGGGGCCTCGTTCAGCCACATCCAATGGATCACCGCGGGGTACGCGCTCGCGCTCGGCGCGGGCCTGATCACCGGCGGGCGGCTCGGCGACATCTACGGCCGCAAGAGGATATTCCTCCTCGGCATCACCGGCTTCACCGTCGCCTCCGCGCTCTGCGGCTTCGCCGTCAACCCGGACATGCTGGTGGCGTCCCGCATCCTGCAAGGCGGCATGGCCGCGCTGATGGTGCCGCAGGTCCTCTCGATCGTGCACGCGACCTTCCCGGCGCACGAACGAGGCAAGGTCTTCGGCCTGTTCGGCATGGTCGTCGGCCTCGGCGCGGTCTCGGGACCGCTGCTCGGCGCGCTCCTGACGGAGTGGAACCTCTTCGGCCTCGAATGGCGCCCGATCTTCCTCATCAACCTGCCGGTCGGCATCGCGGGCCTGCTCCTCGGCCGCAAGTTCATCGAGGAGTCCAAGGCGCCGAAGGCCCTCAAGCTCGACCTGGTCGGCGTCGTCCTGGTCACGGTGGGCGCGCTGATGCTGCTCTACCCGCTGACGCGCGGGCGTGAGCTGGACTGGCCGGTGTGGGGGTACGTGATGATGGCGGGCGCGCTCGTCGTCTTCGGCGCCCTCGTGGCGTACGAGAAGCACAAGACCAAGAAGGACGGTTCGCCGCTCATCGAGCTCTCGCTGTTCAAGGTGAAGAGCTTCGCCGGTGGCATCGCCGTGCAGACCGTGTTCGGTGTCTCGCTCGGCATCTTCTTCCTGGTCTGGACGATGTACATGCAGGTCGGCCTCGGCTGGAGCGCGCTGCACGCCGGTCTGACGGGCGTGCCCTTCTCCATCGCGGTGTCCGCCGCGGCCGGGCTCTCCGTGCAGCAGCTGGTGCCGCGGTTCGGCCGCAAGGTCCTTCAGGCCGGTGCGCTGACCATGGCCGCGGGTGTCCTCATCTACATCTGGGAGGCCGACCGGTACGGCGCCGGGATCGCGTCCTGGCAGATGGCGCTTCCGCTGGTCGTCATGGGCCTCGGCATGGGCCTGATCGTGGCGCCCCTGACGGACGCGATCCTCTCCGATGTGCCGCGTGAGCACGCCGGTTCGGCGTCCGGCCTCCTCAACACCGTCCAGCAGATGGGCAACGCGTTCGGCCTCGGCCTGGTGTCCGTCGTCTTCTACGGCGTCATCGACGAGAAGGTGACCCCGGACCGGATCCCCGCCGAGTACATCAACGGCTTCGAGCACGCCCTGTGGTGGGTCGTGGCGGTCCTCGTCGCCATCTTCCTCCTGATGCTGGCCCTCCCGAAGCGGCCCAAGCAGCACATCGAGGGCGCGCAGGACTCCGGCGACGAGGCGGGTGCCCCGGCCGAGGACGCGGTGAAGTCCCGCGAGCCGGCACTGACGCCCTGAGCCTGCACCGCTCTGCGGCGCGACAGCCCCACCCCGACACGGGGCGGGGCTGTCGCGCTTTCCCGGTACCCGGGGACCGAAGCCCACCCCGCACAGGAGATCAAAGCCCGAACATGCCCACTCGATGTCCGAGTGTGTTTACTTCCCGGAAATGGGGACGTACGCTCCGGGGGAACCCACACAACCGGGCAGAAAGCAGGAGGCCCCCAGCCATGTACGGCCCAGAGCGCCAGCAGGAAATCCTGCGCCTCGCCCGCGAGGGAGGCCGCGTCGACGTCCTCTCCCTCGCCGCCGAGTTCCAGGTCACCGCGGAAACCATCCGCCGCGACCTGAAGGCCCTGGACCGCGCCGGGCTCCTGCGCCGCGTGCACGGCGGCGCCATCCCGGCCGGCAGCCTGGCCTTCGAGCCCGACCTCGCCGAACGCGAGACCACGGCCGCCGACGAGAAGGACCGCATCGCCCGCGCCGCCCTCGCCGAACTCCCCGCCGAAGGCAGCGTCATCCTCGACGCGGGCTCCACGGTGGCCCGCCTGGCCGCCGCCCTCCCGCTGGGCGCGGAGCTCACGGCCGTCACCCACAGCCTCCCCACGGCGGCCCGCCTCGCCGACCACCCCGGCCTCCAGCTCCACCTGGTCGGCGGCCGCGTCAGGCACCGCACCCGCGCCGCCGTCGACGCCTGGTCCCTGCGGGCCTACGGCGAGATCCGCGCCGACGTCCTCTTCCTCGCCGCCAACGGCTTCTCCGCCGCCCACGGCCTGACCACCCCCGACCTGGCCGAGGCCGCCGTCAAGCGCGCCGCCGTCGCCGCCGCCCGCCGCGTCGTCCTGCTCGCCGACTCCGCCAAGCACGGCCAGGAGCACTTCGCCCGCTTCGGCGACCTCGCCGACGTGGACCTGCTCATCACGGACACCGGCCTGAGCCCGGCCGACGCCGCCGCCATCGAGAAGGCGGGCCCGGAGGTCGTACGCGCATGATCCTCACCGTCACCCCCAACCCCTCCCTCGACCGCACCTACGAGGTCCCCGCCCTCGACCGCGGCGAGGTGGTCCGTGCCACCGGCGACCGCATGGACCCCGGCGGCAAGGGCGTGAACGTCTCCCGCGCCGTCGCCGCCGCGGGCGTGCGCACCCTCGCCGTCCTCCCGCTCGGCGGCGCCCCCGGCGACCTCGTCGCCAGGCTCCTCGACGAGCAGGGCATCGAGGTCGCCCCCGTCCGCGTAACCGGCCAGACCCGCTCGAACATCTCCGTCGCCGAACCGGACGGCACCCTCACGAAGATCAACGCGCCGGGCCCCGAACTGACCCCCGCGGAGCGGGAGTCGCTGCTCACCACCGTCGGTGAGAAGTCGCCGGGCGCCGACTGGATCGCCTGCTGCGGCAGCCTCCCGCGCGGCCTCGCCCCCTCCTGGTACGCCGACCTCGTCGCCCGCTGCCACGCCGCCGGCGCCCGGATCGCCCTCGACACCTCGGGCCCCGCCCTGCTCGCCGCCCTCGCCGAGCGCCCCGACGTGGTCAAGCCCAACGCCGAGGAGCTCGCCGAAGCCGTCGGCCGCCCCCTCGCCACCGTCGGCGACGCCGTCAAGGCCGCCGAGGAACTGCGGGAGCGGGGCGCCCGCGCCGTCCTCGCCAGCCTCGGCGCGGACGGCCAGCTCCTCGTCGACGACTCCGGTACGTACTTCGGCAGCGCCCGCGTCGATGTCGTACGCAGCAACGTCGGCGCCGGCGACAGCTCCCTGGCCGGTTTCCTCATCGCGGGCGGCACCGGCCCCGCCGCCCTCGCCTCGGCCGTGGCGCACGGCGCCGCCGCGGTCCGGCTCCCCGGCAGCGCCATGCCCACGCCGTCCGACCTGTCCCCGGCCGCCGTCACGGTCACGTCCGACGTCCCCCTGGACCGCGCCCTGACGGAACCGGCCCCATGATCCCCGTCCCCGCCCTCATCCCCACACCCCGGGGGATACGCGTGCGAAGGAGCCCGCGATGAGCGAGAACAACGCCATGATCACCGCGGACCTGGTCGACCTCGAACTCGACCGGTCCGCCGACACCAAGGAAGCGGCGGCCCGCGCGCTCGCCACCCGCATGGTGACCCTCGGCCGCGTGACCGACCTCGACGGCTTCCTCGCCGACGTGGCCGCCCGCGAGGCCCAGATGCCGACGGGCCTCGACGGCGGCATCGGCATCCCGCACTGCCGCAGCGCACACGTCACGGAGCCGACCCTGGCCTTCGGCCGCTCGGCCACCGGCATCGACTTCGGCGCCCCCGACGGCCCGGCCGACCTCATCTTCCTCATCGCCGCCCCCACAGGCGCGGACGACGCCCACCTCACCATCCTGTCGTCCCTGGCCCGCCAGTTGATGAACGAGGAGTTCACAACGGCCCTGCGCGAGGCTCCCGACGCGGAGTCAGCGGCGACGTTGATCAGCGGAGAGGAAACCGCTGCCGTTAGTGCTGTGGGCACAGCCCCCGGTTCCGGCCCACCGGAGTCCGACGCAGAGAAGTCGACCCCGGCCCCAGCCCCGCCCTTCCGAATAGTCGCCGTCACCTCCTGCCCCACGGGCATAGCCCACACGTACATGGCAGCAGAGGCATTGGAGAACGCGGCCCGCGAGGCAGGCGTAGACCTGACGGTGGAAACCCAGGGCTCCGCAGGCTTCACCCGCCTCACCGAAGAGACCGTCCAAGCCGCGGACGCGGTGATCTTCGCCCACGACGTCCCCGTAAGGGACAAGCCCCGCTTCGCGGGTAAGCCCACCGTCGACGTAGGCGTAAAAGCAGCCATCAACCGCCCCGCCGAACTCGTCGCGGAGGCAAGGGAGAAGGCGGCCCGAGGCGAAGCGACACCCCCCACGGGCCCGGGCCCGACCCCGGTCGACAGCACAGGGGACAGCGGCGACAGCTACGGCACGAAGCTACGCAAGTGGCTGATGTCGGGCGTGAGTTACATGGTCCCCTTCGTGGCGGCCGGCGGCCTCCTCATAGCCCTCGGCTTCGCCCTGGGCGGCTGGAAGATCGACAAGGCCCCCTCGGTCGCGGACCACTTCATCTGGACCGACCACACCAGCTGGGCGGCCCTCCTCTTCCAGATCGGCGGCCTGGCCTTCGCCTTCCTGGTCCCGGTCCTCGCGGGCTACATCGCGTACGGCATGGCCGACCGCCCCGGCCTCGTCCCCGGGTTCGTCGGCGGCTCGGTCGCCGTCACCATCGACGCGGGCTTCCTCGGCGGCCTCGCGGCCGGTCTGCTCGCGGGCGCGGTGGTGATGGGGATCCAACGGGTCCGCATCCCGGCGGTGCTGCGCGGCATCATGCCGGTGGTGGTGATCCCGCTGATCTCCTCGGCGGTCGTCGGCTTCCTGATGTTCCTCGTCGTCGGCAAGCCCATCGCCTCGCTGCAGAGCGCGCTGACGGACTGGCTGGAGGGCCTGACCGGAACCAACGCGATCATCCTCGGCGTCATCCTCGGCCTGATGATGTGCTTCGACCTCGGCGGCCCGCTCAACAAGGTCGCGTACGCCTTCGCGGTCGGCGGACTCGCCCACCCGACGGACGGCTCGCTGAAGGTCATGGCCGCCGTGATGGCCGCGGGCATGGTCCCGCCGCTGGCCATGGCCCTCGCCACCACCGTACGAGGAAGCCTCTTCACCAGGACCGAGCGCGAGAACGGCAAGGCGGCCTGGTTCCTGGGCGCCTCCTTCATCACGGAGGGCGCCATTCCGTTCGCCGCCGCCGACCCGCTGCGCGTCATCCCCGCCTCGATGGCGGGCGGAGCGGTCACCGGCGCCCTGTCGATGGCGTTCGGCTGCACCCTGCGCGCCCCGCACGGCGGCGCCTTCGTGGTGCCGCTGATCGGGCAGCCGCTGCTGTACCTGGTCGCGATCGCCGCCGGTGTCGCCGTGTCCACGGCCGTGGTCGTCCTGCTCAAGGGCGCGCGGAAAACGGCCGGTCCGGCCGGGGAGGGCGACGCGGCGGCCACGGTGGCCGACGACGCGCGGGTGTCGGTGGCCGCCTGACGTAGGCATACTGCTGGTACTGCGGTCCGAACCCGGGCACGGGCATCCCGCGGGGGCCATCGTGAGCGACCTTCAGCAGAGTCACCTCAGCAGCCTGCTCGACCTGGTCGGCCAGCTCACCGACCAGGCACGGGCGGGTCTGGAGCAGGACACCGAGACGACGGGCGTCTTCCTCGCGGTCTACGCCGGCTTCCTCATCGAGACCGGCACGGGCATCCGCTGGATCCTCGAACCGGAACTGATCGAGGACGCCACCGACGTCGTCCGCGGCCACGCCCCCGGCGCCGGTGCCGCGCGCACCGACCTCGCCGCGCGGCTGCTCGCCACCCTGTGGGCCAGTTGTGTGCTCGCGGGCGTCGACACGGAGGACTGGGCGCGCGAGGCGCCCGAACTGCCCGCGATCTGCGTCCGGATGGCGGGGTTCCTCACCGGCGAACGCGACGGCGCCGGGGGCGGCCCCGACCGTGCGGCGACGATGTGGCAGGAACGCCACGACGCCGCCCGCGAGTCCCGGGACGAGGACGTACGCGGTGACTGACAAATGCGAGATGCGTCACTTCAGGACCAAAGGTCCATTAACGCCTCTGTTGTAGACCTCGCGGCTGTTGTCTACTGAGCCGCATGTTCCAGGGTGCTTCGATCGTTCAGCAGACAGGCGTGGCCCTGCTCGCCGGGGTGACCGTCGTCTGGGCCGTCACGTTCCTGCATGTGCAGCGCCGCCGCGCGGCCGAACTCGCCGCGCCGGGCGGCCCGTTGCTGCGCTCGCTGCCGGTCCAGTCCGGGCCGCCGGGCGCGGAGTCCGTCGAGCTGACGCCGGACGAACGCGCCGCGTTCGCCGGTCTGGTACGGCAATTCGGTCGGGGCCGGCCGCGGTAGGCGCGCTCAGCGGGCCCTGGTCGCCGGGTAGGTCCGCGCCCGCCGCGCCATCGCCGCTCGCGCCGCGTGCTCGCTCGTATACACCTCGCACATGTGCCGGCCGTCGGCCGTCGCCGTGTGCTCGACCTCCCAGAGGCTGACCTCGGAGCCGTCGAAGAGCAGGAACGCGTGCTCGTACAGCGAGAAGCCGAGCCGGGCCTCGCCGCTGAGGCCGCTGCGGCCGAACGCCTGCGTGATCTGGTGGGCGAACGCCGAACGCAGCAGGCGGGCCATCTCGTCGCCGGGATGGTCGGCGCCGAGCGGGTTCTCCGCGCGGCGCAGCAGACGGCGGGCGTGGTCGGCGGAGTCGTCCGGCACGTACGTGTGCCGGGGTTCGTCGGCCGGGAGCGGGTGCAGGACGACGGACGGCTCGCAGGCGGGTGTGTCCGGCGGCAGCGGCAGCCGGGCGGTGGCCACGCCTGCCTCCTCCTCGTCGAGATAGAGCTCGTACTGCACGGCGCTGCCGGGGCCGGTGTTGTGCGCGAGCTCCCAGAGGGTGAGCACCTGGCCGTCGGCGAGCAGCCAGGTGTGGCGGTAGGTCTCGCGGTGCAGGCCCGCGCTGTGGTGCGCGGAGTGCAGCGCGCTGTCGTACGCGAGGGCGCGCTCCAGGCTCCGGATCGCCTCGTCGGGGAGGTCGAAGGAGTTCAGGGCGCGGCTGAGCAGTCGCTCGAGGTGCTCCTCGGGGGAGGCGGGCTCGGGCGACTCGGGTGGTTCGTACGCTGTTTGGTACGGAACGCTCACGGATACTCCCGGATGCTTCCGGCGTTGCTGCATGTCACCTTGTGCGTGCATACCGTAGCCCCTGGGTCGGACATCATGTCCGGGAACGGGAAAACGATCGGGCCGCACGGCAAGTTCCCGTGCGGCCCGCCCCGTTGGTGCCCCTGCGGTGCTCCTGATGAGCCTTGCGCGGCGCCGAACGCGCCCCGCGAGGTGCCCGTCGGTCAGACGGCGCTGCCCGCCGTCCACTGGCTCCAGGACATGTTCCAGCCGTTCAGGCCGTTGTCCGGGGAGATGGTCTTGTCCGGGGAGCCCTTGACCGTCACGACGTCCCCGATGAGGGAGTTGTCGTAGAACCACTTGCCCTGGGTGGCACCCTGCGCGCCCTGGACGTCCTGCAGTCCTACGCATCCGTGGCTGGTGTTGGCGCTGCCGAAGATGGAGGGGGAGCTCCAGTAGTTGCCGTGGATGAAGGTGCCGGACGTCGAGAGACGCATGGCGTGCGGTACGTCCTTGATGTCGTACTCACCGCCGAAGCCGACCGTCGAGCCGTTCATCCGCGTCTGCGTGAACTTCTCCGAGATCACCATCTGCCCGTTGTACGTGGGGTTCTCGGCGCTGCCTGCGGAGATCGGCACGGACTTGATGACCTTGCCGTCCCGCTCGACCGTCATCTTCTTGGCCTTCACGTCGACGGTGGAGACCTGCGCGCGGCCGACGGTGAACGTGACCGTCTTGTCCTGCACGCCGGTCGCGTTCGCCGCGCCCTTCACGCCGTCAAGATCGATCTTCATGGTGACCTTGGAGCCGGCCTTCCAGTACTCCTGCGGCCTGAAGTCCAGGCGCTGGTTGCCGAACCAGTGGCCGACGACCTTCTGGCCGCTGCTGGAGCTGACCGTGATGCCCGACTGCACGGCCTTCTTGTCGGTGATCGGCTTGTCGAAGTTGAACGACACCGGCATGCCGACGCCCACCGTCGTGCCGCCGTCGGGCGTGTACGAACCGATGAAACTGTTGGCGTTCGACACCGTCGTGAACGTCGCGTTCTCCGTGGCCGGGCGGCCCTCGGAGTCCTTGGCGTTCGCGGTGACCTTGTACTTGGTGCCGCGCTCCAGCTGCGCCTTGGGCTTCCAGGTGCCGCCGTCGCCGGATATCGACCCCTCGACCGCGGAGCCGGACGCCACGTCCGTCATCTTCACGCTGGTGAGCTTGCCGCCCTTGACCTTCACGCCGGTGGTGTTGATCGAGGCGTCGGTCGCGCCGTCCTTGGAGGAGATGGCGATCCGCGCGCCGGACGCGTCCTTGGAGGTGCCGGACTTCTTGTCGTCCTTGGCGTCGGCGTCACCGCCGCAGGCCGTCAGGGTCAGCGCGCCGACGGCCGCGAGCGCGGCTGTCGCCAGCAGGGCCCGCCGACGGCGACGAGGCTGAGGCTGCGCTGCTATGTCCGGCGTTGTCACGAGCTGCTCCAAGTACGTCGTCTGGTCCAGTACGGGTAAAGAGCGGCCCGGCACCGGAATGGTTCCGCCACGCAGGTGTGAAGACCGGCACACGGGGCCGCCCCGAGCGACGGTAACAACCGTGGATTAAAAGGCACTTAATGCCCCCGTGGGCGCTCAGTACCCGGTCGGCCCTATTGCGGGTAAAGATTCCGGTATGCGTGAAATGTTCCTCCCGTCGTCTCCACCGACTCCGCCGCGAGCAGCGCCCTGACGATCGCCCGCGTCACCATGTCCGCGCCCGCCGCGAGCACCTCGTTCAGCGCCAGCGGATCCGCCGCGTCCAGCGGCCGTGCCCCGGTGGACAGCGCGAACACCGTGTCGCCGTCGTTCAGCAGGTGCACCGGGCGCACGGCGCGCGCCATGCCGTCGTGCGAGGTGCCGGCGAGCTTCTGCGCCTGCGCCTTGGTCAGCTCGACGTCGGTGGCGACGACCGCCAGCGTCGTGTTCAGCGGCGGCCGCACGTTCCGCGCCGCCGCCTCGGCCAGCCGCCGCTGCGCCGCCGCGTGCACCTCGGCCGACGGCGGCTCCACACCGCCGCCCCCGCTCCCGCCCTCGCCGTCCCCGCCGCCCTCGGCGTCCTCGAAGAACCGCCCGTACAGCACCCCCGTCCGTGGATCCACCCCCGACCCCGCCGCGTTCGCCACCACGAGCGCCGCGACCGTGATCCCCGAGCCGAGCACCGTGCTCGCCGTGCCGATCCCGCCCTTGACCTGCCCGACCACCGCCCCCGTGCCCGCGCCGACCCCGCCCTCGGCCACCGCGTGCCCGCTCTCCCGGGCCGCCGCGTCGGCCACCGCCGCCCGCCCCATCTCCGCCCCGGGCCGCGCCCCGAACGCACCCCCGCGCCCCAGGTCGAACACACAGGCCGCGGGCACCACCGGCACCACATGCGCCGGGTCGGGGCCGACCCGCACCCCGCGGCCCCGCTCCTCCAGCCACGCCATCACCCCGCCCGCCGCGTCCAGCCCCGCCCGCCGCGTCCAGGCCGTACGCGCTGCCGCCCGTCAGGACGACCGCCTCCACCCGCTGCACCACGTTGCGCGGGTCCAGCGCGTCCGTCTCCCGCGTGCCGGGGCCGCCGCCGCGCACGTCCACCGCCGCGACCGCCCCGCCCTCGGGCGCCAGCACGACCGTCGTGCCGGTGAGCCAGCCGTCCCCGGCCCGCCCCGCGTGCCCGACCCGCAGCCCGGCCACATCGGTCAGCGCCCCGGCCCGCCCGGATTCCCTCGGTACGTCACGTGTCGTCATGCGGCATGCGTATCACGCGAGTTGCCCGCCCGAGGCAACGACAGTTGCCCGCCCGGGACGCGCAGGCCGCCGTGCGGCGGACCTCACTCCGGCTCGGCCCCCGCCCCCCGGCGGTGTCCGCCTCACGCCGACTCGGCCCGGACCATCCGCGAGGTCAGCGTCACCCCGGTCGCGACCGCGAGCGCCGCGACGATTCCCGCCGCGAGCACCGCCCAGCGTCCCGCGAACGTGCACGCCAGGACCGCCAACGCCGTCACTGGAAGCACCAGTTGCTGTGCGAGCCCGACCTTGAAGAACCGCGAGTGCAGCGCCCACACCGTGAACAGATACACCGCCCCCGGGATCGTCACCGCCGCCGACGCCGCCGTCTCCGAGATGTGCGCCTTGCCCACGGCCTGCTCCACCGCGACCTCGATCCCCGCCCCGATCGCCGCCGCCGACGCGAAGATCAAATAGTGGCCGTAACCCCACAGGAACGCCTGCCTGTTGGAGGCCAGATGGCCGTGGATCGGCACCACGAAGTAGATCCACCAGGCGGCGAAGACGAGGAGGAGCCCGCCCGTGGCGATCGGAAGGAGCTCGCCGAGCGCGTCGTTCTCGTCGATGCCCGACTTCACCGCGACCGTCGCCGCGGCGATCGTCTCGCCGAGCACGATGATCGTGAACAGGCCGTACCGCTCGGAGATGTGGTGCGGATGCCAGGGCGTCGTCCTGGCCCGCTCCGCCCACGTCGGCACCGCCATCTCGGCGATCGCCATCACCAGGAACGTCCACGCCCGCGCCCCCTCCGGCAGGACGAGCAGCCCCAGCCAGCCCACCTGGCACAGCGCGACCCCGCCCGCGTACCGCAACGCCGTGCGCCGCTCCGCCCCCGTCGTCGAGGCCGCCGCCCGCAGCCACTGCGTGATCAGCGCCACACGCATGATCAGGTAGCCGAGCCAGACGACCAGGAACTGGTGGTCCTGGAACGCCTTCGAGACCCCCGCCGCCAGCACCAGGACGCCGGCGATCTGGACGAGCGTCACCACGCGGTAGAGCGTGTCGTCGTTGTCGTACGCCGACGCGAACCAGGTGAAGTTCATCCACGCCCACCACATCGCGAAGAACACCATCGCGTAGTTGAGGACGCCCTCGCCCGGATGCCCCTCCGCGACCGCGTGCACCAGCTCCACGCCGGCCTGCGCCACCGCCACCACGAAACACAGGTCGAAGAAGAGCTCCAGCGGCGTCGCGGCGCGGTGCTCCTCCTCCCGGCCGCGGGCGACCATCGGCCGCAGTGGGGGAGGCGGGGCGGGCGGGGTGGAAGCGCCGGAAGGGGGAGTTGTCGACGTCATGGGGCAAGGACAGCAGAGCCCGGCGGCCCATCGGCCCTGGTCGGGCCGTGTCGGGACGGGAGCACCCGGGTGGGCGGTGGTGGCACGCCGCAGGGTGCGGCACGATCGACGCCGCGGCCAGCTCCCGCCGCGCGCGGCGGACGTACCCTGGAAGCATGAGCACCGCCCCCGCCCCCGAACCGCGCGATCCCAAGGACGCGAAGCCCCGGCAGGCCGCCAAGAAGCCGGCGAGCGCCCTGGTCTTCGACGATCCGCTGTCGCAGCAGTCTTCGGACGATACGGACCGTGGGTGGGGTGAGCGGCCGACGACGGCCGGTGACAGCGCCGCCGACCTCGCCCGCTTCCTGGACGAGAAGCCGCCCCACCACATCTGAGCCCACCGGAGCGGCAGCGCCCCGGCCTGCTCCCGGGCTACCGCGTCGAGCCGCCGGGCCCGGTCGCGCCACCGGGCCCGGAACCTCCGCCGGGCCCAGCCTCGCCACCGGCCCCGGAACCTCCGTCGCCCGGCCGGTCCCGGTCCCGGTCGCCGTCCCCGTCCCCGGAGCCGCGCTGGGCGACCAGCGCGTCGCGGATCTCCTTGAGCACCTCCAGCTCGGAGACCTCGATGAGCTCCTGCGTGCCCTCCTTCGCCGCCCGTCGCGCGGCCTGCTTGGCCAAGTACTTCGCCATCGGCATGACCATCAGGAAGTAGACGACCGCCGCGGTGATCACGAAGCTGAGGGTGGCGCTGAGCACCGAGCCCCACAGGATCGGGATGCCGCTGACGGCCTCGCCGTTCTTCACCACACACGGCGATTTCAGGCACGAGCTGTAGTGGTCGAGATCCTTGGTGCCCATGGCGCCGACCAGCGGGTTGATGACGCCCTTCACCACCGCGTTCACGATGTTCGTGAACGCGGCGCCGATGACCACCGCGACCGCCAGATCGACGACATTGCCGCGCATCAGGAAGGTCTTGAAGCCCTGCCAGATACCCGGATCCTTCTTCTCGCTCACCACTGAGCCTTTCGTTGCATGTGCGGATTGTGCGGCAAACCGCCTTGCAACCTACGGCAGCGCGTGGCAGCCCTGTCCAATTCGATAACGCGAATGAGCGACTTGACAGCCGATCAGCTGTTCCGTAAATGCCCTGGCCCGGTGGGCGGGTCCGGGTCGTCCCCCTCATCGCAGCGTCACCGCCAGGCGTGCGGTCGCGCTCGCCCCGGCCAGTCGGGCCGCCGTCGCCCGCGGCACCGAGAGGACCACCAGAGCCCCGCCCTCCACCACGCTGTCGGGGGACTCCGGCACCTCGGACACCCGGGCCCCGGCCGCGACCACCCGCGTCGCCGTCGCAGCCCCGCCCGCCGCCGCCCCGCCCACCGGGGCGCCGTCCGCCGCCACGACGTCCACCCGGTCACCCGGCCGCAACAGCCGCACCGTCGCCGCGTCCGCGATACGCACCGGTGCCGTCACCAACCGACCGGCCCGCCGCGGACGTTGACGTACTCCGTCCCCGCCCTCGCCGCCCCGCTCCTCCGCCGCCACGGCCCCCGCCGAGTCCCGCTGCCGTGGCTGCCCGGGCTCGGGCGGGCCCGCGGCCGCGAGCGCGGCGGCGGTCATCGCGAGGCCCGCGGCCATCGCCCGCCTGCGGTGCCGCATCAGCCGCCGCAGGCGCCGGCGTCCGCCGCGCACATGCAACGGGGAGAAGTGCGGCACCTGGCAGGGCGGCGGCGCGCCACTGCCTCCGCTGCCCGAGGTGTGACCTCCGCCGCCGGTGATGCCGCCACCCGCGCCGCCGGGCACCGGCAAATCGCCCCCGCCGGGCACCGGCACATACCGCTCCCCGGTGTCTCCTTGAGGACCCGGACGAGCTGGAGAAGCCGCGCGAGAAGGTACGCGAGCCATGACGACCACCGCCTGCCGTGAGAAGTGAGAAGTGAGAAGTGAGACGTGAGAAGTGCGAAGTTCGGATCCAGGTCCGGACTCCGTTTCCGTTCTCACGATGCAGGCCCACGCCCAGCCCCGCTGAGCCCCGTGCACTACTCGCCGGTTGTGGACAACTCCCTCACCCGAAGGGGAGGTTCCGGACCAGGCCGCAGATCACGAGCCCCTACGGCAACCGGATCCCCGTCTCCATCCCGCCCAGCGCCCCCACGCACAGGCAGTCCCGTTCCTCGTTCGCCGGCAGCCCCGCCACCGCGTCGAACAGGACCGTCCGCAGCCGGTCCACGTTCGCGGAGAAGACCCGGAACACCTCGTCGTGGGACACCCCCTCGCCGGCATCGGCGCCCGCGTCCAGGTCCGTGACCAGGGCCAACGACGCGTAGCAGAGTTCGAGTTCGCGGGCGAGGACCGCTTCGGGGTGGCCGGTCATGCCGACCACGGACCAGCCCTGCGCCGCGTACCAGCGCGACTCGGCGCGGGTCGAGAAGCGCGGCCCCTCGATCACCACGAGCGTGCCGCCGTCCACCGGGTCCCAGTCCCGGCCGCGGGCGGCCTTGAGTCCGGCGGCGCGGCCCGCCGGGCAGTAGGGGTCGGCCAGCGACACGTGCACGACGTTCGGCGTGCTGCCGTCGGCCAGGGGCAGCCCGTCGAAGTAGGTCTGCGGGCGTCCCGTCGTGCGGTCCACGAGCTGGTCGGGCACCAGCAGCGTGCCGGGCCCGTACTCGGGCCGCAGCCCGCCCACGGCGCACGGGGCGAGCACCTGGCGGGCGCCGACGGAGCGCAGCGCCCACAGGTTGGCGCGGTAGTTGATGCGGTGCGGCGGCAGATGGTGGCCGCGGCCGTGCCGGGGCAGGAACGCGACCCGCCGGCCCGCGATCTCGCCGAGGAACAGGGAGTCGCTGGGGGAGCCGTACGGGGTGTCGACGTGCACTTCGGTGACGTCGTCGAGGAAGGAGTAGAAGCCGGAGCCGCCGATGACGCCGATCTCGGCCTGCGTCGCGTTCGCCGTGTTCGCCATGGTCGGCACAGTAGTGGCGCCGGAAAACAGGAGGGAGGCCCTCGCGCGCGGCCCCGGAAACGCCGAGGACCCCGCCGTCGTACGACAGCGGGGTCCTGGAGAGAAGTGGAATCCCGGAAACGGCCGGAGCCGCGTGCGGCGGAAGCGGCCGGAGACCCGTGAGGCAGGACCAGCCGGAGCCACCTGCGGCGCCCGGTCGGGCCACCTGCGGGGTGACGGTCACGCCACTGCGGGGCCCTGGTCAGGCCACCCGTGGGGCCTTGGTCAGGCCGCCGAGGAGCTGGTCGACGAACCGGCCGACGAGGAGGAAGAGCTCGACGACGAAGCCGACGACGAGGAGGACGACGAAGACGAGGCCGACGAAGAACCGGACGACGACTTGGCGTCCGCCGACTTCGACGCGGAGGCCGGCGCCGGCGAGCTGCTCGACGACGAGCCGCGGCTGTCGTTGCGGTAGAAGCCGGAGCCCTTGAAGACGATGCCGACCGCCGAGAACACCTTCTTGAGGCGTCCGTCGCAGCTCGGGCACACGGTCAGGGCGTCGTCGGTGAACTTCTGCACCGCCTCGAGGCCCTCGCCGCACTCGGTGCACTGGTACTGGTACGTCGGCACTTGCTTCCTCCTGGCACTCTCACTCGATGAGTGCTAACGACGCTCCATAGTGACGTATTCCGCGGGATCAGTCCACCGTGACCGGTGCGCGGTGACCGACGCCACGTGCGACGGTCCGCCCCGAGGACTTCGGGGTGAGCCGTGACCGCAGGGTCAGCAGCACGGTCAGCGCGAGCGCGGTGCCGCCGAGCGGCACCAGGAATCCGGCGCCGTCCCAGAAGCGGTCCTCGAGTTGTCCGGCGACCGTGACGGCCGCCGCCTGCCCGAGCGCGACCGCGCCGGTGAGCCAGGTGAACGCCTCCGTGCGCGCGGTCGGCGAGACGAGGCTGTCGACCAGCGTGTAGCCGGTGATCAGGGCGGGCGCGATGCAGACGCCGACGAGCAGGCCGAGCCCGGCGAGCAGCGGCACGGAGTGCGCGGCCCACAGGCCGGAGGCCATCAGCGTCAGGGCGGCGTACCCGAGGACGAGCCGCCGCTGCGGGGCGATCTTCCAGGCGATGGCGCCGCAGGCGACTCCGGAGAGCATGTTTCCGGCGGCGAACGTGCCGTACAGGACACCGTTGAGGCCGGGCTGTCCGATGGACTCCGTGAAGGCGGCGAGCGAGACCTGCATGCCGCCGAAGACGGTGCCGATGCCGAGGAACGTCACGATCAGGACGCGCACACCGGGCACCCGGAGGGCCGAAACGTGCTCCACGCGCGCGTGGGCGTCGTCGCCCGCGGCGGAGGGCTGCGGCTGGGTGCTCTTCTGGGCCGCGAACAGCAGACCGCCGACGAGCGTCAGACCGGCCTCCGCGAGGAGTCCGGCCGCCGGGTCGACGCCGGTGCACAGCGCGGTGGCGACCAGCGGGCCGAGGACGAAGGTCAGCTCGTCGGTGACGGATTCGAAGGCCGCCGCGGTCTGCGCGAGCGGGCTGCCCTGGAGCTTGACGCCCCAGCGGGCCCGCACCATGGGCCCGATCTGCGGTGTCGAGGCCCCCGCGGGCACGGCGGCCGCGAACAGGGCCCACAGGGGCGCGTCGGACAGCGCGAGGACGGTGAGCGTGACGACGGACGCCGTGTGCACGAGAACGCCGGGGAGCAGCACGGCGCGCTGCCCGAACCGGTCGGCGAGCTTGCCCCCGAAGGGCGCGAAAACGGCCATGGAGACGCCGGTGACCGCCGAGACGGCACCGGCGACCCCGTACGAGCCGGTGGTGTGCTGCACGAGCAGCACGATGGAGATGGTCAGCATCGCGAACGGCTGTCGCGCGGCGAATCCTGGGAGCAGGAAGGTCCAGGCGCGAGGGGTGCGCAGCAGCTGTCCGTAGCCCGGGCGGGGCTCGGTGACCGTGGATGCCACGGCCCTTGCCTTTCTGCTGCCTGGTAGCGCGGCCCCTTTTTGAGGGCGACGGCGCCGAGAGCTGTCCTCTTGCGCAGAACTGCGGTAGATACCGGGCCGCCCACTGCGAGGGCGCCGCGGCCGCCATACGGTCGCGCCAGCTCTGCTTCAGACAGAGTTGGTTCGATCAAGTCGGTACGTCACGTCCGTACATCGCTGACGTCGCTACGTACGTACGGAGTGTGCCTTCATCGTACAGGTGCTCCGCAAGCGGCACCTGTGATTACGAGAAGTGAGACCCCCGCCACCTGCGATTGCCCCCGAAGCCCCCGCATCCCCCGAACGTCATGCCGCCTCCGAACGTCAGGCCGCCCCCGGCCTCACCGGTGCCGGCCCCCGGGCAGCCCCAGCCAGCCCACCAGCTTGCCGCCCTGGGCGACCGCCCGCAGGCGCTGCTCGGCCGCGTCGCGCACCGGGTCCGTGGCCACCACCAGGAGCTCGTCGTCGTGCCGGAGCACGGTCGTCGGTCCGGGCACGAAGGAGGTGCCGTCGCGCACGATGAGGGTGACCGCCGACCCCTTGGGCAGTCGCAGCTCGCCGATCTCGACGCCGTGCAGGCGTGAGCCCTCCGGGACGGGCACCGAGAGCAGATGGCCGCGCAGGCGCTCCAGGGGCGCCGATTCGATGCCCAGGTCGGACGCCTCCGTGCCCTTGCCGAGGCCGAGGATCCTGGCGAGCCCCGGCAGCGTAGGACCTTGCACCAGCGTGTACACGCAGACCAGGACGAAGACGATGTTGAAGATCTCTTCGCTGTTGTCGACGCCGTTCACCATCGGGATGGTGGCGAGGATGATGGGCACGGCGCCGCGCAGCCCGGCCCAGGACATCAGGGCCTTCTCCTGCCAGGGCATCCGGAACGGCAGCAGGCTCACCACGACGGACAGCGGCCGGGCGAGCGCGGTCAGGATGAGCCCGATGATCACCGCGGGCCAGATGTCGTCGAGCAGGCGGTGCGGCGTCACCAGCAGGCCGAGCAGCACGAACATGCCGATCTGGGCGATCCACCCGACGCCTTCGGCGAATCCGCGGGTGGCCGCCCAGTGCGGCAGCTTGGCGTTGCCGAGCACCATGGCGGCCAGGTACACGGCGAGGAATCCGCTGCCGTGGGCGAGGGCCCCGGCGGCGTACGCGGCCACGGCGATGGCCATCACCGCGATCGGATAGAGACCGGACGCGGGCAGCGCCACGTGCCGCAGCCCGAACGCGCCGAGCCAGCCCACCGCGAGCCCGATGGCCGCTCCGATGGCCAGTTCGAGGGCTATCTCGCCCACCAGCGCGTACCAGTGGTGGACCGGTCCGGCGGTGGAGAAGGCGACGACCAGGATGACCACGGGGGCGTCGTTGAACCCGGATTCCGCCTCCAGGACGCCCGTCACCCGGGACGGGAGCGGCACCCTGCGCAGCACGGAGAAGACGGCCGCCGCGTCCGTCGAGGACACCACCGCGCCGATGATGAGCGCCTGGCGCCACTCGAGCCCGACGAGGTAGTGCGCGCCGGCGGCCGTCACGCCGACGCTGACGGCGACGCCGACGATCGCCAGGGAGGCGGCGGAGGGCAGGGCCGGCTTGATCTCCGTCCACTTCGTGCCGAGGCCGCCCTCGGCCAGGATCACGACGAGCGCCGCATAGCCGATGACCTGGGTGAGCTGGGCGTTGTTGAAGGTGACGTTGCCGATGCCGTCCTGGCCTATGGCGACGCCGATACCGAGGTAGAGCAGCAGGCTGGGCAGTCCGCTGCGGGAGGAGAGGCGCACCGCGACGACCGCGACGAGCAGGACGAGCGAACTGATGAGCAGAAGCTGGTTGAGGTCGTGGACAGACAGGGGCCGTTCCTTCCGTCGTGCGAGCCGTGATGCTTCGTTACGTTACCTAAGCTTTAACGCGCTCTTGACGCGCGCCCCCGCGCCCCGACTAACATGTCCGAACCTTCGTTCGATGCCGCTTCTGTGCGGCGCACTGGGATTCTCCTGTGCGGTGCGCGGGGATTCCGACTCCGCGTCCGGGGCCGTATCGCCCTGCGCCTATGGTTGCTCCAGCACTCCAGGACCCGCACAAGCCCCGCCCTGCCGCTCGCGAAGGACAGCAAGGACAGCGATGCCCTCCAACACCAACGCCTCTTCCGGTCGCAAGTCCGGTAGGAAGAAGGGGCGCCGAGCCCGACTGATCGTGATCGTGCTGGTCCTGGCCGTCGTAGGAGGCATCGGCTTCGGCGCGTACTGGAGCGTCAGCACCGTTCGCGCCTCCTTCCCGCAGACCACCGGATCCCTCGAGTTGCAGGGCCTGTCGGGCCCGGTCGAGGTGAAGCGCGACGGCAACGGCATTCCGCAGATCTACGCCGAGTCCGACGACGACCTGTTCATGGCGCAGGGCTTCGTGCAGGCGCAGGACCGCTTCTGGGAGATGGACGTACGCCGCCATATGACCTCCGGTCGGCTCTCCGAGATGTTCGGCAAGAGCCAGGTCAAGACCGATGAGTTCCTGCGCACCCTCGGCTGGCACCGCATCGCCGAGAAGGAGTACGACTCCAAGCTCTCGCCGCGGACGAAGAAGTACCTCCAGGCATACGCCAAGGGGGTCAACGCCTATCTCGACGGCAAGGACGGCAAGGAGATCTCCGTCGAGTACGCGGCGCTGTCCTTCGAGAACGACTACAAGCCGCAGAAGTGGACGCCCGTCGACTCGGTCGCCTGGCTCAAGGCCATGGCCTGGGACCTGCGCGGCAACATGCAGGACGAGATCGACCGCTCCTTGATGACGAGCCGCCTCGGCCCGTCGCAGATCAAGGACCTCTACCCCGAGTACCCGTACGACCTGCACAAGCCCATCGTCCAGGAAGGCCGCTACAACGGGGTCACCGAGAAGTTCGACGGTGACGACTCGGCGGGCGGCCAGACGCAGTCCGGCACGGCCGGTGCGGGTACCGGCACGGGCGGCACCGGTACGGGCACCGGTACGGGCACCGGTACGGGTACTGGTACCAGCGGCACGGGTACGGGTACGGGCACCGGCGGCACCGCAGGCACGGGCACCGGCACCGGCAGCACCGCCGGCACCGGCATCCAGTCCCAGCTCTCCGGCCTCTCCGACGTCCTCGACAAGGTCCCGGACGCGGGCCTCGGCTCGAACGGCAACGGCATCGGATCCAACTCGTGGGTGGTCTCCGGAGACCACACCATCACCGGCAAGCCCCTCCTTGCCAACGATCCGCACCTCGCGCCGCAGCTTCCGTCCGTCTGGTACCAGATGGGCCTGCACTGCAAGTCCGTGTCGTCCAAGTGCCAGTACGACGTCAGCGGCTACACCTTCTCCGGCATGCCCGGCGTGGTCATCGGCCACAACCAGGACATCGCCTGGGGCATGACGAACCTCGGTGCCGACGTCACCGACCTCTACCTGGAGAAGTTCACCGCCGACGGCTACCAGTACGACGGCAAGGTCGTGCCCTTCGAGTCCCGCGAGGAGAAGATCAAGGTCGCGGGCGGCAAGACCAAGACCATCACGGTCCGCGAGACGAACAACGGCCCGCTGATCTCCGACCGCGACGACGAACTGGTCAAGGTCGGCAAGAAGGCCCAGGTCGACGCGTCCGCCCCGGACCGCGGCGACGGCTACGGCATCGCACTGCGCTGGACCGCCCTCGACCCCGGCAAGTCCATGGACGCCGTCTTCGCGCTCAACAAGGCCAAGAACTTCAAGGACTTCCGCAAGGCCGCCGCCTCCTTCGAGGTGCCCTCGCAGAACCTGATCTACGCCGACACCAAGGGCAACATCGGCTACCAGGCGCCCGGCAGGATCCCCACCCGCGGCAAGGGCGACGGCTCGCTGCCCTCGCCCGGCTGGGACCCCGCCTACCGCTGGGGCAAGCCCATCCCGCAGGACGCCCTGCCGTACGAGTACAACCCCAAGCGCGGCTACATCGTCACCGCCAACCAGGCCGTGATCGACGACAGCGACGCCGAGAAGTACCCGTACAAGCTCACCTCGGACTGGGGCTACGGCGCGCGCAGCCAGCGCATCGAGGACCTCATCAAGTCCAAGACGAAGAACGGCGGCAAGATCTCCACGGAGGACATGCGGCTGATGCAGTCGGACAACAGCAGCGAGATCGCCCGGCTGCTCGTGCCCAAGCTGCTGAAGATCGACATCAACGACAAGCACGTCCGCGAGGCGCAGAAGCTCCTGGAGGGCTGGGACTACACCCAGGACGCCGACTCGGCGGCGGCCGCGTACTTCAACGCCGTCTGGCGCAGCATCCTGCAGCTGTCCATCGGCAACAAGCTCCCCAAGGAGCTGCGGGTCAAGGGCCAGTGCCTGTCGGTGGAGCCCGCGGGCAACACCCGCCCCGCCGACGAGGAGAACCGGGTGCGCGAGTGCGGCGAGCGCGACGCGGACTCCGCGCAGCCCGACGGCGGCGACCGCTACTTCGAGGTCATCCGCAAGATCCTCGACGACCAGGACAACGACTGGTGGAAGACGCCGGGCACGCGCACGGACGCGGAGACCAAGAACCGCGACCAGCTGTTCGCGCGCGCCATGGAGGACGCCCGCTGGGACCTGACGGCGAAGCTCGGCAAGGACATCGACACCTGGAGCTGGGGGCGCCTGCACACCCTCACGCTGAAGAACCAGACGCTCGGCACCGACGGTCCCGGCTGGCTCCAGTGGGTGCTCAACCGCGGCCCCTGGAAGCTGGGCGGCGGCGAGGCCACGGTCAACGCCACCGGCTGGAACGCGGCGGGCGGCTACGGGGTGATCTGGGTGCCGTCGATGCGGATGGTCGTGAACCTGAAGGACCTCGACAAGTCCCGGTGGATCAACCTCACCGGCGCGTCCGGGCACGCCTACAGCGACCACTACACCGACCAGACCAGCAAGTGGATCAAGGGCGAACTGCTGCCGTGGGCCTACTCCGAGAAGGCCGTCGACGACAGCACGGACGACACCCTGGTGCTCAAGCCCTGACGGGCCGGTGACATACGAAGGGGCCCTCCACGCGCGCGTGGAGGGCCCCTTCGCCGTTGTGGAGCGCGCGCCGGTCACGCGAAGCGGCGCACCGCCGAAGGCGTCACCACCGCGTGCACCGGAAGGTCGTGCGCCTCCCCGGGGACGTACGCGACGACTTCGGAGTCGTACAGAAGCACCACGAGCGCGGGTGAGAGGGCCGCGCGCGCCAGGCGGGCGAGCACCCGGTCGTACGAGCCGCCGCCCCGCCCGAGCCGCGTCCCGCGCGCGTCCACCGCGAGCCCCGGGAGCAGCACGGCGTCCGCCTCCAGGACGGCGCCGGGCCCGAGCCGCGGCCCGGCGGGCTCCAACAGCGTCATCTTTCCCGCGTGTTGCACGGGGACGAGGGAGTCGGGCCCGTCGTACGCGGCCCAGTCCAGGTCGTTGTCGGGGAGCAGGACGGGCAGCAGGACGCGGGTCCCGCGCGCGTGGAGGGTGTCCAGGAGGGCGCGGGTGCCGGGTTCGGTGCCTACGGAGACGTACGCCGCGACCGTGCGCGCGCGGGAGAGTTCGGGAAGCTCCAGGGAACGCTCCGCCAGAGCGGTGGCCGCCTTCTGCGTGTCACCGGGCGTCAACCCGCTTCTTACCGCGAGGATCTCTCCCCGCAACGTGCGCTTGTTTCCCTTGCCCGGGCCGGGTTGATCCATGGTGAACTCACAAATCCTTCCTATTGTGCTCACATATGGGCCAATATTCCGGAGCCCCAGATTCCTCACATAGGCACCGGTTAAGGTAACGCTCATGACTGAGTCTCCCCCCAAGATCACCAAGGCTGTCATCCCAGCAGCGGGTCTTGGCACGCGCTTCTTGCCCGCCACGAAGGCCACGCCGAAGGAGATGCTGCCGGTCGTCGACAAGCCGGCGATCCAGTACGTGGTCGAGGAGGCCGTCTCCGCGGGCCTGGACGACGTCCTCATGATCACGGGCCGCAACAAGCGCCCCCTGGAGGACCACTTCGACCGCAACTACGAGCTGGAATCGGCTCTGCTGAAGAAGGGCGACGAGTCCCGGCTCGCCAAGGTCCAGGAGTCCAGCGACCTGGCGACCATGCACTACGTCCGCCAGGGCGATCCCAGAGGTCTCGGTCACGCCGTCCTGTGCGCCGCTCCGCACGTCGGCCGCGAGCCGTTCGCCGTGCTCCTCGGCGACGACCTGATCGACCCCCGCGACCCGCTGCTCGCGCGCATGGTCGAGGTCCAGGAACGGCACGGCGGCAGTGTCGTCGCGCTCATGGAGGTCGCGCCCGAGCAGATCCACCTCTACGGCTGCGCGGCGGTCAAGCCCACCGATGACGCTGACGTCGTCGAAGTCACCGGGCTGGTGGAGAAGCCGGAACCCGCCGAGGCGCCCAGCAACTACGCGATCATCGGACGCTACGTCCTCGACCCCCACGTCTTCGACATACTGCGCAAGACCGAGCCGGGCCGCGGCGGCGAGATCCAGCTCACCGACGCGCTCCAGCAGCTCGCGGCCACGCATCACTCAGCGGCTGACGCCGCGGGGAAGGTCGGCGGCCCGGTGCACGGCGTGGTCTTCAAGGGCCGCCGCTATGACACCGGCGACCGCGGCGACTATCTGCGTGCCATTGTCAGACTCGCGTGCGAACGTGAAGACCTGGGCCCCGACTTCAAGGCCTGGCTTCGCAGTTACGTCACCGAGGAGATGTAGCACTTGAGCAGCAGCGGCACGACGACGCACCACGGCACCGGCTCCGACCAGCTCTGGTCGGTGGACGAGCATCTGGACGACATCCTCGCGACCGTCAGGCCGCTGGAGCCCATCGAGCTCCAGCTCCTCGACGCGCAGGGCTGCGTCCTCGTGGAGGACGTCACGGTGCCCGTCTCGCTGCCGCCCTTCGACAACAGCTCCATGGACGGGTACGCGGTGCGGGTCGCCGATGTCGCGGGCGCCGGCGAGGAGTTCCCCGCCGTCCTGACCGTCATCGGCGACGTCGCCGCGGGCCAGGGCGAGCAGCCCACCGTCGGCGCGGGCCAGGCCGCCCGCATCATGACCGGCGCCCCGCTGCCGCCCGGCGCCGAGACCGTGGTGCCCGTGGAGTGGACCGACGGCGGGCTCGGCGAGGGCCCCGCCACCGGCATGCGCGCCCACAGCGCCGCCCCCGAGGGCGCCTCCGGGGAAGTCCGCGTGTATCGCCCCGCCGAGGCACGCGCGCACGTGCGCGCACAGGGCAGCGACGTCCGCGCGGGCGACCGCGCCCTGACCGCGGGCACGGTCCTCGGCGCCCCGCAGATCGCCCTGCTCGCCGCGATCGGCCGGGGCACGGTCAAGGTGCGCCCGCGCCCGCGCGTGGTCGTCCTGTCCACCGGCAGCGAACTGGTCCAGCCCGGCGAGCAGTTGGGCGAGGGTCAGATCTTCGACTCCAACAGCTTCGCCCTCACCGCCGCCGCCCGCGAAGCCGGAGCGATCGCCTACCGCGTCGGCGCGGTCACCGACGACGCCGAGATCCTCCGCTCCACCATCGAGGACCAGCTCATCCGCGCCGACCTGGTCGTCACCACGGGCGGCGTCAGCGTGGGGGCGTACGACGTCGTCAAGGAGGCCCTGGACTCCATCGGAGACCCGGACGACGAGGAGGGCCTCGGAGCGGGCGGCGGCGTCGAGTTCCGCAAGCTCGCCATGCAGCCCGGCAAGCCGCAGGGCTTCGGCGCCATCGGCCCGGACCACACCCCGCTGCTCGCCCTGCCGGGCAACCCCGTGTCCTCGTACGTCTCCTTCGAGATCTTCGTACGTCCCGCCGTGCGCACCCTGATGGGCCTGCCCGACGTGCACCGGCCGAAGGTCCGCGCGCGGCTCACCGCCGACAAGGCGCTGACCTCACCGGCCGGGCGGCGCCAGTTCCTGCGCGGGCGGTACGACGCCGACGCGGGCACGGTGACGCCGGTCGGCGGCGCGGGCTCGCACCTCGTCGCCGCCCTCGCGCAGGCCGACGCGCTGATCGTCGTCCCCGAGGACACGACGGCCGCCGAGCCCGGCACGGAGGTCGACGTGGTGCTGCTCGGCTGACGCGGTGGTGCCGCCCGGCCGGACAGCCGGGCAGGCCGGGCGGGGCGCGAGGGGCTCCGGCGGGGCGGCGGCGGGGCGGTACTGTGTCGCGCACAGCAGGCCCGCGCACCGCACCGCGCGGAGCCCGGACCGGGAGCGCCACAGCACATGAGCACGCAGCAGCGACTGACGCACATCGACGAGGCGGGCGCGGCCCGCATGGTCGACGTATCCGAGAAGGACGTGACCGCCCGCACCGCGCGCGCCACCGGCCGGGTCCTCGTCTCGCCCCGCGTGATCGAGCTCCTGCGCGGTGAGGGAGTGCCCAAGGGCGACGCCCTGGCGACCGCCCGCATCGCGGGCATCATGGGCGCCAAGCGCACCCCCGACCTGATCCCCCTCTGCCACCCGCTGGCCGTCTCCGGGGTCAAGGTCGACCTGACGGTCGCCGACGACGCCGTGGAGATCCTGGCCACCGTGAAGACGACCGACCGCACCGGCGTCGAGATGGAGGCCCTCACGGCGGTGAGCGTCGCCGCCCTCACCGTCGTCGACATGATCAAGGCCGTCGACAAGGGCGCCGTGATCACCGACGTGCGGGTCGAGGAGAAGACGGGCGGCAAGTCGGGCGACTGGCACCGCGAGGGAGCCGGAGCATGACGTACCGCGCGCTCGTCGTCACCGCCTCCAACCGCGCCGCCGCCGGCGTCTACGCCGACAAGGGCGGCCCGATCCTCGCCGAAGGACTCACCGCCCTCGGCTTCGCCGTGGACGGCCCCCGGGTGGTCCCCGACGGCGACCCCGTCGAGCAGGCCCTGCGCGAGGGCGTCGCGGCCGGTTACGACGTCATCCTCACCACCGGCGGCACCGGCATCTCGCCCACCGACGCCACCCCCGAAGCCACCCGCCGCGTCATCGACCACGAAGTGCCGGGCATCCCGGAGGCGATCCGCGCGTACGGCCGCGAGAAGGTGCCCACGGCCGTGCTCTCCCGGGGGCTCGCGGGCGTCGCCGGGCGCACGCTCATCGTGAACCTGCCGGGCTCCAGCGGCGGCGTACGCGACGGACTCGCCGTCCTCACACCACTGTTGTCGCACGCCGTCGACCAGCTGCGCGGCGGCGACCATCCGAGAACCGACGGGGGTGCGAGCTGAACAGCCCGAGCTGGCCCGTCGAGCTGACGGACGGCGACGTCGTCCTCAGGCCGATAAAACTGCGCGACCAGCGGGCCTGGCGGGAGGTCAACCGGCGCAACCGCGACTGGCTGCGCCCCTGGGAGGCCACGATCCCGCCGCCCACCCCCAGCGGCCCGGTCACCCATCGCCCCACCTACCGGCAGATGGTCCGGCACCTGCGCGCCGAGGCGGCCGCGGGCCGCATGCTGCCGTTCGTCATCGAGTACCAGGGCCGTCTCGTCGGGCAGTTGACGGTCGCGGGGATCACCTGGGGGTCGATGTGCTCGGCCCATGTGGGCTACTGGGTCGACGAGTCGGTGGCCGGGCGCGGGGTGATGCCGACCGCCGTGGCGCTCGCCGTCGACCACTGCTTCCGGACGGTCGGGCTGCACCGCGTCGAGGTCTGTATTCGGCCCGAGAACGCGCCCAGCCGCCGGGTGGTGGAGAAACTCGGATTCCGTGAGGAGGGGCTGCGGCCCCGCTATCTTCACATCGACGGAGACTGGCGCGACCACCTCGTGTTCGCGCTCACCGTGGAAGAGGTGCCGGAGGGCCTGCTGCACCGCTGGCGGCAGGCGCGGCCACGGAAGACCGCCTGACGGCGGCGGATCGTGCCTGGCGGCGGCCGATGGCGCCCCTCGGCCTCGTCGGCGGCCCGACCCGGCAGAATGCTGCCTCTCTCATAAATGAAATACCTGTTCGAAATTGGTCGGTGAGGGACCGTTAAATTCGGGGCGCCGTCGGCCTGTTGATCGCATCAGTCACAAAAAAAGTTCGAGATATCAGCCAGATCGTGCGACACACCGGCCCAATTGGCGGATGGCCTCGACAAAACCCCTCTACCGTGTGAGGCGTGAGCAGCAGCGGCCTCATCTACGCAGTCATCGTCGGGGCCTGGGCCGCCTACTTGGTGCCGATGTGGCTCCGTAGGCAGGACGAGCTCAACGAAGCTCGTCCGACGGAACGCTTCAGCACCGCCATCCGGCTGCTGTCCGGACGGGCGGGAATGGAGCGCCGGTACGCCAAGGACCTGCAAGCGCGCTCGCCCGAGGAAGGGGAGACGCGCGGTGACCCGGACGCGGTGACCGACTCGGTCGACGTCCGGGCCTTCGCCGTGCCTCCGGAGGAGGAACACGACGCACCCGCGGAGCGCGGCGCGGAGCCGCAGGGCCGCCCGGCCGCCGCCCGGCCCCAGGCCCGGCCCGCCGCCGAG
>NZ_AOPZ01000067.1 GCF_000414115.1 Streptomyces aurantiacus JA 4570 | reverse complement strand
CGGGCCGCAGCGGGCCGACCCGGGGGCACCGGGCCGGGCTGCGCCGCGGACGCCGTCTGCGGTGGCGTCGCGGCGAGCGGGGCCGAGCGGCCCGGGGACAAGGGGCCCGGGGTGCCGAGAGCCGGGACCTGTTCCAGGACTGCCTGCTGCAGGGCGACGAGCTCCGGGCCGGGGTCAAGGCCCAGTTCGTCCGCGAGGCGCCGCCTCAGTTCGCGGTACGAGGCCAGCGCGTCGCTCGCCCTCCCCGCCCCGTACAGGGCGCGCATGTGCACGGCGCGCAGCCGCTCACGCAGCGGGTGCTCCGTGACGAGCGTGCTCAACTCCCCCGCGACTTCCCGGTACGCGCCGAGCGCCACCCGCGCTTCGGCGTACTCCTCGACGGCGGTGACGCGGTCCTCCTCCAGGCGCGCGGCGACCGGTCGTGCGAAGGGGGCGTCCTCGAAACCCTCGTACGCCCTGCCCCGCCAGAGCGCGAGGGCGTCGGACAGGAGCCCGGCGCGCACGCCGGGATCGTCGGCCGTCCGGGCCTGTGACGTCAGCGCGCGGAACCGTCCGGCGTCGACGCCCTCCCCTTCCGTCTCCCCTTCGGTGCGCAGCACATAGCCGCTCTCCTGGAGCGTCACCAGCTCACGGCCCCCGGGCTCGGCGTCCTCGAAGGCGCGCCGCAACTGCCACACCTTGGTCTGCAGCGCCGCCGCGGGCTTGCCGGGAAGCTCCTCCTCGCCCCAGAGGTCGTCGATCAGCCGGTCCGCGGACGCGGGACGCCCGTCGTGCGCCAGGAGGGCGGCCAGCAGGGCGCGGGTCTTGGGGCCGGGGACGGTGACCGGGCTGCCGTCCGCCGTCCGTACGGCCAGTGGCCCGAGCACCCCGAATCGCATGGCGTCACGGTAGCTCAGCGCTGTGACCGGCCGGATGTCGGCTGTGGGGGCGCGGTGAGCGGGTGCGGAGCCCGGATCGAGGGGGCACGGAGAGCGGGGCGGAGACCGGATCGTGAGTGCGCGGTGAGTGGCCCGTGAGTGCCGTGCCGCACGCTGGCGTCCGCCTGGGGGTCCGGCCCGCGAAGTCCTTCGCCGCCACCCCTGTGCGCCCCGCTCACTCACTGATTCCGAAAGGCTCCCCATGGCTACGAAGACCGATGCCGCCCGGCCCGAGGCGGAACTGCGGGCGGGGCCGAGGGAGTGGCTCGGCCTCTTCGTGCTGACGCTGCCCACGATCCTGCTGGCCCTCGACGCGACCGTACTGAATCTGGCCGTGCCCGACATCAGCGCCGATCTCGGGCCGAGCAGCACGGAGTTGCTGTGGACGGTCGACATCTACGGCTTCATGATCGCCGGCTTCCTGGTGACCATGGGCACCTTGGGCGACCGGATCGGCCGCCGCAGGCTCCTGATGATCGGGGCCCTGGGGTTCGGCGTCGCCTCGGTCCTGGCCGCGACGTCCACCAGCCCCGCGATGCTGATCACCGCCCGCGCGCTGCTCGGCATCACGGGCGCCACGCTCATGCCGTCCACGCTGGCCCTGATCAGCAACATGTTCAAGGATCCGCGGCAGCGCGGGGTCGCCATCAGCGTGTGGGTCACCTGCTTCTCGGTGGGGATCGCCGTCGGGCCGGTTCTCGGCGGCGCGCTCCTGGAGTGGTTCTGGTGGGGTTCGGTGTTCCTCCTCGGCGTGCCGGTCATGGTCGTGCTGCTCGTGGCCGCGCCGCTGCTGCTGCCGGAGTACCGGGATCCGGCGGCGGGCCGCATCGACGCGGCGAGCGTGCTGCTGTCCCTGGTCACGGTCCTGCCGGGCATCTACGGCCTCAAGCGCCTCGCCGAGCACGGTTTTGACGCCCTGACGGCCGGGGCGCTGCTGACCGGCGCGGTCTTCGGCACGGTCTTCGTGCTGCGGCAGCGCGGTCTCGCCGATCCGCTGCTGGACCTGCGGCTGTTCAGGAACCGCGCGTTCAGTGCCGCGCTCCTGGTGCTGCTGCTCGGCCTGGGCGTCATGGGCGGGCTCTATCTGTTCATCACGCAGTACCTGCAGCTCGTCGAGGGACTCTCGCCGCTCGAGGCGGGTCTGTGGCTGCTGCCCGCGGCGGCCGCGCTGATCGTCGCCTCGTCGCTGACGCCCGCGCTCACCCGCCGCGTGCGCCCCGGCCGGATCGTCGGCGGCGCGCTGCTCGTCTCGGTGGCCGGATACGCCCTGCTCACACAGGTGGACAGCGCGGACGGTCTGCCGCTGCTCGTCACCGGCTTCGTACTCGTCTACACGGGCATCAGCCCGATGATGGTCCTCGGCACGGACCTGGTCGTCGGTGCGGCGCCCCCGGAAAAGGCCGGTTCGGCGGCGGCGATGTCGGAGACGGGCATGGAGTTCGGCATCGCCCTGGGCATCGCCGGCCTGGGCAGCGTGGTGACGGCCGTGTACCGCGACGAGACCGCCGACACCCTCCCCCAGGGCCTCCCTGACGACGCCGCGCACGCCGCCCGCGACACCCTCGCCAACGCGGACGCCGCGGCCCGCGAACTCCCCGGCTCCCTGGGCCCGGAGCTGCTGGAGCCCGCGCGGGAGGCGTTCACCGGCGGGCTGAACGTCGCCGCGGGGGTGGCGGGCGTGATCGTGGCGGTCCTTGCGGTGGCGGCGATGGTGCTGCTGCGGGATGTGCGGACGGGCTTCGACGAAGGTGAGGGCGCGGCGGCCGAGCGGGAGTAGCCCGACTGCCCCGGACCGAAGCGCTCAACCCGTTTGGGCAGCCTGGCGGCCCTCCGCGCGGCGCACCCGCCAGATCCAGCCGAGCGGGACCAGGCCCAGGGCGCGGGCGACCGACTGGGAGGCGTGGTTGGCGGCGGTCGTGCTGTAGAAGAGCACGTCCTTGGTGTGCCGTTCGCGCTCGGACCAGGCCGCGACGCAGGCGGTGGCGATGCCGCGGCCGCGGAAGTCCGGGCGGGTCCAGATGCCCGCTTCGGCGGCGATGCCGTTGGCGGCGGGGGTGTGGCAGATCGACACCGGTTCCCTGCCGTGCACGGCCATGGCCCACTCCCCCAGGTCTCCGCCGATCAGCTCGGCCCACTCGCAGGCCCCCCAGTTGGCGGGGCGGTCCAGCCTCCGCGCGACCGCCCGTCCCTCCGCGGTGGAGACCAGGACGGGCAGGGGGCTCGGGACGGAGACCGCGAGGCGGGCCGGGAACAGCCAGCACGGTCCGCCCTCGACGGCCCCCGCCCGGTCCCCGAGCGCCGCGGCAATGCGTGCGACGGCGCCGGGGACCAGGCCGGGGCTGTACGTCTCCGGGGCGCCGGGGGCCTGACCCGGGCCGTTCGTCTCCCGGGCGTCGTCGACGCGGTCCGGGCACCCGACGCCGGGCCCGAGCGCCAGCAGTCGCGCCCGCGGGGACCACGCCCAGACGGCCAGCATGGTCTCGTCCCGCAGGGCAGGCGGATTCCCTGAGTCCGGTACGAGCCCGTGGATCGCGTCGACCTCAAGCGCCAGCAGCCGTTCCTCGTCCCAGACAACCATTACGTGAGGCTAACTCCCCGCTTCCGTGCCCTGCGGTCTGCCCCTGGCGGCCCAGGTCTTCAGGACTCCGACGCCAGGAACTTCAGGGCCCGGTCGAAGGCCGAGTCCCGGTTCTTCTCGAACTCCTCCTCCGTGAAGACCGGTTCGGTCAGGTGCGGCGGAATCCCCGGGCCGTCGAACGTGGTTCCCGATCGCGTCAGGAACTCCTCGTTGGGCAGCCACGTCCCCATGCCGCCGAAGGGCAGCCTGCGCGGCAAGGTGTCCGAGAAGACGCCCTGCGTGTGCTGCCCGACGCGCACGGTCGAGCCGGGCCGGTCGATCAGCGCCTGGGTGAACGTCTCGCCGGCGCTCACCGTCGAACCGCCGGTGAGGACGGCCACGGGGCCGGTGTAGCGGGGCGCGTCGGCGGGGGTGACGCGCACGGGCTGGGGGCGGGTGTGCCGGGTCGGGTCGGCGGGGTCGTTGCGGGCCCGCTTGGAGTACGCGACATAGCCGGTGTCGGTGAGGCGCCCCGCGAGGTGGATCCCGAGCGCGTCCGAACCGCCGCCGTTGATCCGCAGATCGATGACCAGACCCTTCAGGCGCCGGGTGCGCTCCTCGGTGAAGACCGTGCCGAGCGCCCGGTCCAGCTCGGCGAGCTCCGCCCTGTACGGGGCGCCGTCGCCCGCGTACCCGCTGAATCCGGAGATCCGCAGATAGCCCTGTCCGCCGGGCAGGTCGGCGTAGGTGATCCGCCCGTCGGCGAAGTCCCGCACGTGCTCGGCGCCCTTCAGGTCGCGCGCCAGCACGAACTTCTTCACCCGGGCGTCCAGTTCCGGGGTGGGCATGACGGTCCCGGACCGTACCCGGCCGAAGAAGCGGTCGCCGTAGCCCACCCCGACGTGCGCGTCCTCGAGCGGGTCGACCATCTCGGAGAAGAGCGTGAACAGTTCCTCGCGGGTGGTGTCGGCGTGCACCTTGGGCCGGTACCGGTCGCGTACGGCATGCCAGTCGATGCCCTTGGCGGCGAAGAACGGGTAGTTCTCCTCGAACGACTGCCAGAAGACGTCGAAGGCGGCGACGGGGCCCTGTGGTGCCGGGCGGGTGCAGGCGGCGGGGAGCTCGGCGACGCGCCGCAGTTCCTGATGGCCCACGGAGCCGTCCATGCGCAGCGTCGCCCGGTCGCGGCCGTGCGTCGTCCGCACGGTCAGCACGGCGCCGTCCTTCGTGGTGTACCGCCCGGGGCCGGTCCGCTTCGCCGAGTCGCCCTTAAGACAGCTCACCGACGTGGTCTCGTACTCCTGGAGCACTCCATTACGAATCGACCACACTGCCCCATAGCCGTCTACACGCCATAAACCGCGTGTATGCGACTCGGCTGTGGCCGCTGCCGGTGCGGGCTTCGCGGGCGTCACAGCTGTCGCCGCTCCCGCGGTGAGGACCGCCCCCGCGGTGAGAGTCAGGGCCGTCGCCGCGGCCGTCGCCATTCGCATGTGCATGCCTCCCCTGTCGGCGGTCCGCGCCGGCCCCCTGGGCACGCGCGCCGCGCCCCCCATGATCACGTAGGGAACACCGCGCCGCCCATCCGGCTGCCCCGAACCCCGAGATGGGGACGGCCCCAGCGCCTCCGCCTCGCACTCCAGCAGCGACGGGCGCCCGGCGGGCAGGGCCGAACCGGCCCCTCCGGAAAAACGTGACCCGGCTCTCAAACCAATCTCACGGCTTTCTGTTATCCCGCTCCAGCGCGCAGGATCTCCCAGTCAGCGGGGTCACACAGGAACCAGGACAGGAGAAGCGTTGTGGAGCACGATCAGCGGAAGCGCAGTCAGGTCGAAGGCGCCGAGCTGACCGCTCTGGTCACGGCCGCGCGGGCCGGAGACCCGCAGGCGCAGCACGAGCTGGCCGCCTCCTGCCTGCCGCTGGTGTACAACATCGTCGGCCGGGCCCTCCGCGGTCACGCCGACGTCGACGACACCGTGCAGGAAGCCATGGTGCGGATGCTCCGCGGCCTGCCCGACCTCCGCGACCCCGCCTCCTTCCGGTCCTGGCTGGTGGCCATCGCGATGAACGAGACGCGCCGCCAGCAGCGCCCCGTACTCGTCGACAGCGGTCTGCAGGACGCGTACGAGGTGCCCGACCCGGGCAGCGACTTCACCGACGTCACCATCCTGCGGCTCGGCCTGTCGGGCGAGCGCAAGGAGGTCGCGCGGGCGACCCGCTGGATGGACGACGACTACCGCGAGCTGCTTGCCCTGTGGTGGCTGGAAGCGGCCGGTGAGCTGACCCGGACCGAGGTCGCCCGGGCGCTCGATCTCTCCGCCGAGCACACGGCCGTCCGCGTCCAGCGCATGAAGGCACAGCTGGAGTCGGCGCGCACGGTGGTGCGCGCCCTGGCCGCCACGCCGCGCTGCGCCGAGCTCGCGGCCCTCACCGGGTCCTGGGACGGCAGGCCGTCGGCGCTGTGGCGCAAGCGGCTGGCGCGCCACACCCGCGCGTGCGCCGCGTGCACGGGGCACGGTGCGCGTCTCACTCCTGCGGAGGGGCTGCTGGCGGGCCTCGCACTCGTACCGCCGCTGACGGCGGGCACGCTCCACGTGACCGATCCCGGCGCGACGGCCCATGCGGCACACACGCAGCACGCACAGCACAACGAACACCTTGAGCACACCGACCACGTGCAGCACGTTCAGCACACCGACCCGGCACAGCACGTTCAGCACACCGACCCCGCCAACCACACCGAGGCGATCCCCCACACCATGCATCCACACGATCCCGTAGACCCGCTGTCCACCCCGCACCCCGCCGACCAGGGGGCGCCGGGCGCTCCCTACCACCCCGACCAGCACGCGTACGACGCGGGCACCGGCTACGGCGAGACGTACCGTACGCACGACGCCGACGCGACCCTGGCCGAGGGCGTCACGGCGATAACCCCGCCGCCCGGCACCGGCACCCCCGGCTCGCGCGCCGAGCTGCGCCAGGGGCGGCGCACCACGCGTCGTCGCCGGCAGGCGGTCGCGGCCGGCGCGGGCATCGTGGCGATCGCGACGCTCACCGCGGTCATGCAGTTCAGCACGGACGACTCCGACGGCCCCGACAAGAGCACGGCCGCGGCGATGGAAACGGACGAGCCCACTCCGTCCAGCTCGGCGCCCTCCCGCACGCCGGAGGCGAAGAAGTCCCGCTCCGCGTCCCCGTCGAAGTCCGCCGAGCCGAAGGTGAAGAAGGAGCCGGCGAAGCCCGTGGCCGAGCCCCGGCGCACGGCGGAGCCGAAGCCCCGGAAGCCGAAGCCGTCCACGCCGCCGAAGCCGACCCGCCCGAGCACGACGCCCAAGCCGCAGGCCCCGTCAGGACCGATGGCGCAGCAGGTCCTCAGCCTGGTCAACACCGAACGGCGGAAGGCCGGTTGCGATCCGCTGGCCGGCAACAGCAAGCTCGCCACGGCCGGGCAGCGGCACTCCGCGGACATGCAGGCCCGCGACTACTTCTCGCACACGTCCCCCGACGGCACGGACCCGGGCAAGCGCATCACCGCGGCGGGCTACCGGTGGAGCACCTACGGCGAGAACATCGCCCGCGGCCAGCAGACCGCGTCCTCGGTGATGAGTTCCTGGATGAACAGCGAGGGCCACCGGGCGAACATCCTCAACTGCTCGTTCAAGGAGATGGGCGTGGGCATCCAGAAGGGCGACGGCGGACCTTGGTGGACGCAGGTCTTCGGGGCGCGCGGCTAGCGAGCGACCACCACGGGAACGCCCCGGCCCGCCTCCCACAGCGGCGGTCCGGGGCGTTCCGGGCTCCGGGCCCGCGCTACGCGCCTCCGGCGCCCCGGGCGGCCGCGGACTCGTCCGCGCCCAGCACACGAAGCAGGCTGACGCGGAGCGCTCCCGCCGCCTCCTCCTCCGGCATACGCCCGGCCGCGGCCTCGTCGCTCGCCGCGTGAGCGAGCCTGATGACGACGACGGCCAGCCAGTCCGGCGAGAGGCGCCCGTCGAATTCGCCCGCTTCCTGGCCGCGCCGGATCACCTCCCGCAGCCGGTCGGTGACGGGTTCGTGCCGCTCGTGGTCGGCCTTCGGGTCCGCGGGCAGGGCGTGGGACTTCTGGAGCAGTACGGGGTATCGCCCCGCCGTCCGGTCTGCGGCGTCGAGCAGCCGCAGCAGCGCGTCGGCGGCGGGGCCCGTATCGAGGTCGGCGGCGTCCATCGCGGCGATGGCCTCCTCGGTGACCCGGTCGAGGGCGGCCGTCAACAGGTGTTCCCGCGAGGGGAAATGGGCGTAGACGGTCTGCCGTGTCACGCCCGCCGCGGCGGCGACGGCTTGGAGGCCGGCCTCGGGCCGGGTGTTCAGGAGCCGGACCGCCGCGTCCAGGATGGCCGCCCTGCTGCGCACGGCGTCAGCGCGTCGACGGGGCGCGTCGGCGCGGCCACGGGGTTCCTGAGAAGGAGGCATGGGCATCTCTTACATCTTGTAAAGGTTTCTGGCTGCCCATATCTTACAACTCTTACACCGTGTAAGAGATAGCGAGCGCAGCCAAAGCCCATGCGTCCAGTACATCCAGTACGCCCAGTACGCCCCATGCGTCAGGAGCACGCCATGACTCCGTCGACTCCGTTCGAGGACGCCGACCCGAAGCGGTTCATCGCCGACTTCTACGCGTCCTTCACCGACGACCTGCTCTCCGGCGACGAGGACGCGGGAGTCGTCGTCGACCGCTACCACACGCCGGACATCGTCCAGTTCGCCGACGGCAACCGCATCGACAGGGACAAACTCGTCGCGCACACACGCCCCGTACGCAAGAACAGACCGACGAGCCGCATGGAGGTGCACGAGGCCCAGTCGGCGGGCGACCGACTCGCCGCCCGGTACACGCTGCACGTACGGAACCGCGGCAAGGACCTCTCCCTGGAGGTCTACTTCTTCGGCCAGTTCACCCCCGAAGGCCGCATGCGCCGCGCGAACCTACTGACGCGCACACTTCCGACTCCCCCTGCCGCGGGCCCAGCCGACTGACGTGGCGCCGCATCGGGCCTCCGGCGACGGAAGCCAGCCAATCAGCAAGTTCACCCGATGGGGTGAGATGCGGGCGCGCTCCGTAGGCGTGTGTCCAGTTGACGCTCCCGTTCATGCCCCAAGCGCCGCACGCGAATCGGCCGAAACCGGCGGAGACGACAGCCCCGCGCGTGCTGTAGAAAGCGTGTTGCAGACACAGGGAACCCAGGGGACCACCCGTCAGGGGGTCGGTCCCCGCTCACAGGGCTCGCCCCACCTCACTTCCGCGCCGGTGCCCAGCGCTCAGCGTCGCTGAGCGCCCGGTGTCACCCGGCCCGTCACCCCCCACCGCCCGCGTGGCTTGTCGCCTCGCCACTCAGCGATTCATCGACATTCCCGCCTTCGCCTTCGCCGTCGCCGCGAGAGACGCGTCGCGGCCACGACACGCCTCGGGCCCGCCAGTCTCGGGCCGCCTCAGCCGCACGCTTCCAGCCCGACACACGGTTCAAGTGGGGCCCGCCCACCCGAGGTCCCACGTCCAACGCCTCACGGGGGAATCGCATGTCCGTGCCACCACCACCCCAGCCGCTCCGGCTCCTGCGCGCCACCGACCTGCTCGACCTGCACTTCCTCTTCCAGGGGCTCCGCCTGGACCGCCCCCTTCTCGGCCCCAGGCGGCTCCTCCGCAAGGACCCCGCCCAACCCGCCTACCTCGTCGTCACGTTCGGCCCGCAGCACGTCGCCGAACGGGCCTTCTTCGAAGTGAGTCCCGGCATCCCGGACACGACGACAGCAGCGGCAGGGGCCGCCGACGACAGCGAGCCCCACAAGCCGCCCCCGGTCGCCTCCCGCATCGGCGGCCGCAGCGTGCTCGTCTTCGCCGTGGGCGCCGACGACGTCATCCCGTACACCGAGTCCGGACTGCTCGGAGCCATGCGGACGCTTCCCCTCCGCGTCGTGGACGCCGCCCGCGAACCAGCCATGGCGGCAGGGCTCCGGCTGGCGATGGCCGACGAGCCCGCCGATGTCTTCGCCGCGTTGCGCCAGGCCCGCACGGTCGCGGAACTCACCGCGCGCCACGGGCCGGACGGCCCCGTCGCCGCGGGCCTGTTCACCGCACCCGCCACACCCACCGCGGCGGGCACGCCCGACACACCAGACACGTCCGCCACCGCGGGCCCCGGCCCCGAGAACCCCCTAGCCGACCCCGGCCACCCCCGCACCGGCATCGAACTCCCGTACCGCCTGCTCCTCTCCCCTCCGCAGACGGCCACCTGGACGCACACCACCGGACTCCCCGACCCGGGCGGGCGGATCGAGCTCTGGCACACCCGGATGCCGGCGGGCGGCGCCCGTGCCGTATGGACCCGCGACCCCGGCTTCGACCCGGCCGTGCCCCGCCCGCTGGATCCGGTCGGGGACCCCTTCACCATGGCCCTGAACCCCGGTGACCGGTCCTCCGTGGTGCATCTCAGCTCCAACACCAACCTCCCCGGCGGCTTCACGCCCGCGCCGCTGAAGGTCGACAACCTCGTCCTGTCGTCCCTCGGCGGATGGCTCGACTCGCTGGGCACCTGGGAGAAGCCGCCCGTCGGCTTCGACGTCACCCAGTGGCGGCACCGCGCCTCCATGGGCCGCGACCACTACGTACGCGTCATGTACCGGGGGCGGCTCTTCCCCTTCGGGCACCTCGCCGACCTCGTCAAGGTCACCGAGCGGAAGCTCGACCCCCAGCGGCCGGACAACGCGGCCTATCTCAACCAGCGGTTCTTCGTGATGGTCCGCGAGCCCGTGCGGCGCTACGGCTCGGCGGACGACATTCCCGACCAGAAGCGGCTGCGCCGGCTGTTCCCGTTCCGCAGCGTCCGGCTGCTCACGCTGGTCACTCCGGACCTGCTCGAACCGCAGGCGATCCCGGGGCTCACCACCATCGGCGGCGCCCCGAACCACAAGTTCGCCTTCTTTCCCGTGACCGCGGCGGAAGACCCGTTCGCGTTCCAGGTCAGCATGGTCGACCTCGACGGGCGCGTGCTGGAGTTCCGTACGCCCATGGCTTTCGTGGGCAAGCGGGTGCACGAGATCGAGGCCGACGTGGTCGAGATCATCAAGCACTACCAGGGGCTGATCTCCGACGCGAGGCCCGAGCCCCCGGACCCGGAGAACCCGAGCGTCAAGCGGGTCGCGGCCGACCTGCGCGGCCAGTCCCTCGCCTATGCGCCGAGCCTGAAGCCCGACGACACCACGCTGTGCACGGGACAGCTCTTCTGGGGTGCCGTCACCACACCGGCCATCCTGGCCCTGGACTCCGACGACCACCCGCGGTTCCTGCCGACGGTGCGCTGGGCGCGGGCCGTCGTCCCGGCGCTGAGCCGGTTCGGCACCGGCTTCGGCGGCGATCAGACGCAGTCGGTGTTCTATCCCGCGCCGTACGTGAACGACGCGTTCGGGGAGGCCAACAAGGGGCAGGTGTTCGTCGAACTGGCCCAGCCCGTCGACCTGACCTTCCGCAGCGGCGGCCAGGCGGCCGGAGCGCTCGCCCAGCCCAACTTCCCGGTCGCCGGGCTCTCCCGGCTCACCGGGCCGGTCGCCGCGACGCCCACCGCCCTGATCGCCGCACGAGGAGCCGGCACGGGTGACCCGGCCGTCGACAAGTGGGCCAAGCTCGCCCAGGGCAAGTTCGACCCCGTCGCCTACTTCAAGCAGGTGACGGGGGCGAAGCTGTTCGGGATGTTCCCGCTCGACGAGATCCTCAGGGAGATCGGTCTCGACAACCTCAAGGCGCCGAACTTCCTCACGGCGACGGTCAACGCGGTCACGGGCTTCCTCAACGACCTCCGCGGCCTGCGCGACCTGCTCTTCTCGGTCAAGGAGCAATTCCCGCAGCTCGCTGGCAAAGTCACTCGCGTCACCGACACCGCCACCGTCTTCGCGGACCTGCTCGCCAAGTTCATCACCAGCCGCCTGGAGCAGTCCCCGAACCCCGTCCCCATCAGGGACGTGGAGAACGCCTTCACCGCGTTCTCCGACGCGCTCGCCGCACTGCGCCTCGCGCTGCCGGCCGCCGTGGACGACGGCGTACGGCAGGTGCTCTCACGCGTCGCCGAGCAGGCCGCCACCTGGGAGCACGGCGTCGGTGAAGCGCTCGCCCTGAAGGCGGCGGTCGAACAGGCCGCGCTCGGCGCGAAGTTGCCCGACGTCGTCAACTCCCGGCTGCAGTGGCAGCCCGACATCAAGCCCTGGGCGCCGAACAACCCGGAACCAGGAACTCCAGAAGAGGCCGTGTTCTGGCCGATCGGCAAGCTGACGCTGGTCACCGACCTGCGCGGCTCGCTGCGCCCGGACGTGCCCCAGGCCGCGGACGTCACGTGCACGCTGGACAAGTTCGAGCTGCGCATGGTGCCCGGCGTCTTCGAGGCGGTCGTGCTGCGCTTCGACCGGATCCGGTTCCGCATGCGCGCCGGACAGAAACCCGACGTCGAGGTGAAGTTCGGCGGGGTCGACTTCGTGGGGCACCTGAAGTTCATCCAGACCCTGCGCAACATCATCCCGCTCGACGGCTTCAGCGACCCGCCCGCCATCACCGTCGACGGCTCGGGCATCCACGCCAACTACTCCATGCAGCTGCCCAACGCGGCCGTCGGCGTGTTCAGCCTGGAGAACCTCTCGCTGAACGCCGGGTTCTCGGTGCCGTTCATCGGCGACACCCCGCTGCAGGCCGGTTTCGCCTTCTGCCGGCGCGAGGCACCGTTCCGGCTGACCGTGTCGATGCTGGGCGGTGGCGGCTACTTCGGGATCGTCCTGAGCCCGAAGGAGATCTCCGTCCTGGACGCCGCCCTGGAGTTCGGGGCCGCCGTGTCCATGAACTTCGGTGTGGCCAGCGGCAGTCTGTCCGTGATGGCCGGCATCTACTTCCGGCTCGAACTGACCGGCGGCCCCGGCTCCTCGCGGAACAAGGTCACCCTCGTCGGCTATCTGCGGGCACGCGGCGAGGTCGACGTCCTCGGCATCGTCTCGGCGTCCATCGAGCTCTATCTGGAGCTGGGTTACGTCGACGGGTACGCGGTCGGCCGGGCCAGGCTCACCATCAGCATCGAGATCGGCTTCTTCTCGAAGTCGGTGACGATCCGCTGCGAGAAGAAGTTCGCCGGCGGCGGCGCGACCCTGGCGTTCGCGGGCGCGGGCGCCCCGGCGATCACCCCGCCGTCGTTCACCGACCTCATGTCGCCGTACGTCGATCCCGTGACCGGCGCCCGCGTCGACCCCGTCTTCGACTACTGCACGGCCTTCGCGGAGGTGGGCTGATCCATGGACAGCATCCGATGGACGGTGCTCCCCGACGGCGTCGTCGACGGCGACACCGTGCGTGTGTCCGTCCTCGCCAGCCCCACCCTGACCGGCATCGACACCCTCGGCGGCTCCGCCTACTTCGTGGACTGGCCGGACAAGCTCACCACCAAGCTGCTGCCCGCCCTGTGGCTGGAGTTCGACAACCCGCCGGACACGTACGTCACACAGTGGCAGCCGACCGGCCGCCATCCCGCCCACGACTCCGCGCTCTGGACCGCCCTGTTCACACGCGACACCTACGTCCGGCGGCCCGAGGACCCGACCGCGCTCGCCGCGGCGGGACCCCGCACCCTGCGGTCGTACCCGGGCAAACTGGTGCACGACGAGGTGACGGGGGTGTACGAGGCGGTCGCGGTGTACACCACCCGGAGCAGGCTGAACACGGAGTGGGCGCGCGAGGAGCGGATGCTCTGCGAGGAGCCGCCCACGGACCACCGGGGCTGGGAACTCCCCTCGCTGTACCGCATGACCGACATCATCTCGTCCGAGGTGCTGGCGCTCGGCAGCAACGTACAGTGCGGATTCGCGGAGGTGGAGCGCGCACTCGAACCGCACGGCGACGCAGCCGCGGCTCCCGGCCACACGCCCCGCTACATGGACCGCACGAGCGACGTGTACACCTCCGAGGAGAACAGGCGGATGCTGCCGCTCGCGGAGGCGGCCCGGTTCTACGAACGCGGTGCGGAACCAGCCGGGCTCGCCGACGAACCGGCGCACCGGGTGGACTTCCACGAGGCGTGCGGCCTCCTCGGCGACTACCCGGAGCTGCAGCGCCGCTTCGGCCTCGTGCTCGACCTGAGCTTCACGATGCCCGCCGGGGTGAGCGACGGGGCGAGGGTCCGGGTGCGGTTCGACGACCGCGTCACCGGGGACGCCGAGCTCAACGCCCCGGCCAGGCGCCCCTGGACGAAGATCCGGTACACCCGGGGCAGCGTCTTCGAGGCGGCCGCGGAACCGGGCGGGACCCACCTCGCGGGCCGGGTGCTCGACCTCGGCGACCCCGAGTCCTGGCACCTCACCGAACTCGACGTGGACGGGGCGGCCCTCAAGCACATCGACTACGCCCGCTCCATCGACACCCAGAGCGGCAGCGACGTACCGGCGGGACGGGGCTCGGTCGCCGCACTGGTGACGGGCACCGGCACCCCGGCCGCCCGCGGCGCCGGGATCACCCTCCTGCACACCGACCGCGACAAGCACCTGGCCGGGCGGATCGGCGCCGACGTCGGCCGCACGGTCTCGGCCACGGACGTCGACCTGACCGCGGCGGACCTCGTGCGCGGCTACCGCGTGGACATCGGTGTCGTCGATCCGGCCACCGGCCGGGTGACGCAGTGGCGGTCGCTGCTGCGCCGCCGGGGCCGCTACACGATCCGCAGGCCGGGCGGGCAGCCCGTGGAGATCCAGGTCAGCCCCGACGAGGGCATGGTGCGGGCCAGCACCGTGACCACGGACGCGGCCGACCAGCAGCAGCTGTACGGCCACCAGGCCGTGTTCGGCTGGCACGGCTGGAGCCTCGCGGCTCCCCGGCCGGGGCGGACCATCGGCCTGGGCGATGCCCCGGAGGAGCCCGACCCGCCGGTCTCGCCGGACGTGCCGCTCCAGACCAGGTTCGCCGCGGAGCCCGGCTCCCTGCCCGCGCTGCGCTTCGGCCGGACGTACCGCATGCGGGCCAGGGTCGTCGACCTCGCGGGCAACAGCCTGGAGCACACGGCCAGCACACCGGACGCCGTGCGGTCGCAAGCGATCACGTACGGCCGCTGGGAGCCGGTTCCGCAGCCGGTCGTCGTTCCGCTCCTGCCGTTCAACGAGGGCGAGTCCACCGAACGCCTCGTCATCCGCAGCACGGTGACCGACGACGGCCGGGAGATCTCCACCGACGAGTACGTCCTGTGGCGCTCGGACGTGCCCGACCACGAGGCCGAGTCACCGGTGGACCAGCTGGACCGGCGGTACAAGGCCATCGCGGAGCGGCATCTCGCACCGCCGAAGACGGCCATGCAGATGGCCGAGGAACACGGCGTGTTCGACGCCGCGTTCGGCGCGGACAAGCCCGAGCGGCTGCGCGCCGAGTACTTCGCCGTCGCGTCCCGCGAGGCCGGGTCGTTCCTGGACACCAAGGTGCGCGACCCCGAGTGGCCGTTCCGGGAGCACGATCTGCTGCGCGAGGGCACCATCCACATCGCCAAGCACGACGTGCACGACCCGGTGCCGCTCACGGAGCTGCCCCTGCCCCGGCGCGGCTTCCCGCTGGCGCAGGGCGAGTTCGTGGTGCACAACGCGGACCAGTTGCTCCTGCCGTACCTCCCGGACGTCCTGGCCGAGGGCGTCATGCTGCGCGGCCTGCCCGGCGACCGGGAGAACCGCAAGATCCCCTTCCCCGGGCCGTGGCCGCAGGCCAAGCCGTTCAAGCTGCGCATCAGGGAGGGCACGGACGAGCCGCGTTTCCGCGACGGCCTGATCGAGCGGGTCCTCGAGGTGTTCCTGCCCAAGGGCGAGATCGCCACCGTCAGGCTGAGCTGCTACCTCGACCCGGAGAAGCTGCCGCTGCTGCGCCAGTGGGGTGTGCTCACCGGCTCCCGGTTCTGGGCCGAACTGCCCGAGCGGGACAAGGCTTTCGTGACCCGGGCCAGCGCCGACGGCGAGAACTGGATGCTCACCCCCTGGGTCGAGCTCACCCTCGTGCACGCGGTGGAGAAACCCGTGCACCCGCCGGAGCTCGACGAGCTCGCCGCCGGCCGTGACGCCGAGCAGACGGCGGCCCGGCTGACGGGCCGGCTGAGCAGCCACTCCGAGAGCAGCGGTCACGTCGAGGTGGACGCGCACTGGAGCGAGTGGCTGGACGACGTCACCCAGGCCGCGCCCAGCCGCGTCAGCGGTCACACGCACCTGGAGGACATCACCCTGGCGTACACCGAGGACGACACGGCGGTCCGTCGCACGCACGAGTTCGGCGACACCCGGCACCGCAACGTCCGCTACACCCCGACGGCCGTCACCCGCTTCCGCGAGTACTTCCACCCGAGCATCACGCAGGACCGGGACAAGGTCGTCCGGATCGGCCCCACGAGCGCCCCGGTGCCGGTGCCCAGTTCACGCCGGCCGGAGCCGCCGGTGGTGGCGTACGTCGTCCCGACCTTCCGCCGGGAGCGGACCGTCGACCACCGGCAGGCGACCGTCACCCAGCGCCGCGCGGCGGCGGGGCTGCGGGTCTACCTGAACCGGCCGTGGTTCTCCTCCGGTGACGACGAGATGCTCGCCGTCGTCCTGGACCCGGGGGCGGGCGTGCCGGTGCCGGAGACCCACGCCACCCGCTGGGGCGTGGACCCCGTGTGGGCCGCCACCCCGCCGCTGCCGAAGCCGTCGGCAGCCCACTTCCCGAACGCGGCGAAGCGGCTGACCGGGCTGCGCCTCGCCGAGTCGCCGGACAGCGCGCCGGTCCTCGCCGACGCGGTGGCCTTCACGCCGGAGTACCACCACGAGCGGCGGCTCTGGTACGCCGACATCGACGTGGACTTCGGCGCGGGGGCCGGGACCGCGGCGTACTTCCCGTATCTGCGGCTCGCGCTCGCCCGCTACCAGCCGTACGCGGTCGATCCGCTGCACCTGTCGAAGGTGGAGCGCGCGGAGTTCGCCCAGGTCGTCCCGGAGCGCACGCTCACCGGGCGGCGCGAGGGCGACCGCCTCGGCATCCGCCTGACCGGCCCGGCGACGTACAACGAACTCGGCGAGATCAGCGGCACGGGCACGGTGGCGGCCGCCGCGAGCCGCCGGGTCGTGGTGAGCCTGCAGACCCGGGCGAGCCTGGGCGAGGACGACATGGACTGGAAGCAGGCCGGGGCGCCGGTGGAACTGTCCTGCGCGGCCGACGGCGGCGGCTTCGTCTGGAGCGGCGGCATCACGGCGCCGGCCGGGCAGGTGCTGACCCTGTACCGCCTGCTGGTGCAGGAGTACGAGCTGTACCGCACCGACGCGGACACGGCCACCGACACGGTCACCGTGAACGGCCAGGCGGTGCCCGCGGCCCGGCGCCTGGTCCACGCGGACTACTTCGGCCTGACCGTCGGCCTGCTCGGCCGGCTCGACTTCGAACTGTAGGAGGCACCCGCGTACGCACCGCGGTTCGGGGCATGCGATCGGTGTCCGAGAGCCGCAGAGCGACGGGAGGTTGCCGTGGTGCACTCCCCAGAGGAGCAGCGGGTGTGCCGGGAGTGGAAGGGGGACGGGCCGACGTCGGCGGCGCAGGCCCGTGCGATGGCACGGGACTTCATGGCCTGCGTCGGCTACGACGACGAGAAGCAGCGGGACGCGGTCCTCCTCGTGGTGTCGGAGCTGGTCACCAACGCGCTGCGGCACGGGTGCGGGGTGACCGGCCTCCGGCTCAGCCACCACGCGCGCGGCCTCACCGTGTCGGTGGGCGACGCCGGGGACCGGCCGCCGCGCACGCGGCCGCTCGATCCGGCGCGGCCGGGCGGTTTCGGCCTGCACCTGGTGCGGGGCCTCACCGGGGGCGTGGAGGTGGAGTGGCGCCCGGGAGGCAAGTGCGTACGGGCGACCGTGCCGCGGAACCGTTGGTGCGGGCATCGGCACGGGACTCCGCTTCCTCGTGGTTGAGTGTGCCGAACGGCCGTACGATGGTCGGGGTTCTGCCCCGTGCAGGGCCGTCCGGGGCGGGTGAGTCTGACGTGGAGGCATCGGACGTGGACGCACAGGAATCGCATCGCGAGCCGCGGACGCCGCCGGACTCCCCTGCCGTCGCGCCCGTGGTCGCGGCCAAGGAGGAGGAGATCTCCGCCCTCCGCGAGGAAGTGGGCCACCTCAAGCAGGCGGTGCGCTCCCATGCCGCCGTCGACCAGGCCATCGGCGCGCTCGCCGCGATCTCCAACATCCGCCCCGAGCAGGCGTGGGACGTGCTGACGGAGGTCTCCCAGCACACGAACGTCAAGCTCCGCGTCATCGCCGAGCAGGTGGTCGAGTGGACCTGTGACGGTGAGCTGTCCGAGGAGGTGCGCAGCGCCCTGCAGGCGAGCCTCGCCCGGCAGGAGCCGTGCGACCCGCCGCAGGACGCGCAGGATGCCTGACGAGCGGCAGGAAGGGCTGCCTGACAGGCGGCAGGCAGCCTGACGATCTTCTCTCGCATGCCTCTGTTCGCATGCCTCTGTCCCCGCGTCCGACCGCGGGGACAGAGGAGAAGAGCTCACTGCCGAACTCTCCCGGGAGCAGCCCGGCCGGGAGCTCTCTACGGGCCGGGTTTCCCGGATCAGCCGGAACTATCCAGGCGATCCCGGCGCGCCCGGCCCGGGCGGCTCCGGGGCCTGATCAGGCCCCGGCGGGAACCAGCCCCGTGCGCAGCCGGCCGAGGATGCGCTTCAGGAGGCGGGACACCTGCATCTGGGAGACACCGAGCCGCTCGCCGATCTCGGCCTGGGTCAGCTCGTCCACGAACCGCATGTGGATGATCTCCCGGTCGCGGTCGGAGAGTTCCTCGATGAGCGGCGCCAGGCTGTTGAAGTCCTCGACGAGTTCGAACGCGGCGTCCTCCTCACCGATGAAGTCGGCGAGAGCCGCCTCGCCGTCGTCACTGCCGCCCATGAGCAGCGCGGAGTTCAGGGACGCGGAGGTGTAGCCGTTGGATGCCTTGCGGGCCTCGATGACCTCTTCCTCGGTCAGCGACATCAGCTCGGCCAGCTCGGCGGTCGTCGGCTCGCGGTCGAGCCGGGTCGCCAGCTCCTCGGTCGCCTTGACCAGTTCGATGCGCGCCTCCTGGAGCCGGCGCGGCACGTGCACGGCCCAGCTCGTGTCGCGGAAGAAGCGCTTGATCTCGCCGACGATGTACGGGACGGCGAAGGTGGCGAACTCCACCTCACGGGAGAGGTCGAACCGGTCGATCGCCTTGATCAGGCCGATCGTGCCGACCTGGACGATGTCCTCCATCTCGTCGGCGCCGCGGCCCCGGTAGCGGGAGGCGGCGTAGCGCACCAGTGAGAGGTTCATCTCGATCAGCGTGTTGCGCACGTACTGATGGTCGTGCGTGCCTTCCTCGAGCTCGGCGAGCCGGTCGAAGAACTGGCGGGAGAGTACGCGTGCGTTGTGTGGCTCCACGGTCGACGGTGCTTCGATCAGCGGCAGTTCACCCTCCACGCAGGCCCGCGCCTTCGTCGACTGGATCCTGGACACTGCACCCATCGCGGCAGCCACACCATCCACCTTTCACTCGACGACACCCCGTGTCACGAACCGGGGACTCAAGACGCGTGTGCCCTGCAGCTCCGGAGTCACACCTGGAGATCCGGAATTGCACACGACCCGCACGGGGGCGGGCCGGGGCCGCGGCGCGCCAATTCCTCGTACGGTCACGGATTTGTCGCTCGCCGCGCATGCCGGACATGAGTCGGGGCACCAGGTGCCGTGCCCGCACGTTGAACCCGTGGGGGACGTCGGCCACAGTCCGTGTGGCCCCCTGTGACACCGAGGAGGACTCCATGCTGATGGCTCACCCCGCCGTGCTGTCCGATCTGATCCAGCAGTACGAGGCGTTGACGGCACTGCGTGCCGGCGAGGGCGACGAGAGCGCGCGGCGGCGCCTCGCGGACGTCTCCTACACCCTGTGCGTGGCCACGGGCACACGCGACATCGACGCCGCCCTGGTGGCCGCGCGCCACCGATTGCCCGGCGCCCGGCCCCTGGACGACTCCCTGGCGGCCCCGTCCGCGTCCGCGCGGTAGGTGCGACGGGTCTCGCGGCGGGTCGGAAGGCCGGGGCTACGACGTCCTGATCCGGCCCGCCGCCAGGACGAGCCGGGCGAGGTCGCGGTGGAAGACGTCGTGGTGGGCGCCCTGCGGCGGTGAGCCGCCGCGGACGGTTTCGGCGACGTCGACGCTGACGTATCCCGTGCGCGGCAGCGCGCCCTCGGTGAGGGCGTCGGCGAGGGTGAGCGTGGGGCAGCCTTCGATGCCCTGCGCCCCGTCGTAGCCGAGGGCGCCCCAGAGCCGGTCGGCGCCCACCAGGGACGGTGACTCGCCGATCATGCGGGAGGCGAGCGGGAACAGCAGGCCGAGTTCCAGGTCGTGGTGCGAGTAGGCGCACACGACGGGCCCCGCGACGCGCTCCGCCACCCCGGCGAGGGCGCCGCCGCCGCGCATCTGCTGCGGCAGGTGCGCGGCGAACGCGAAGTGCGAGAGGGCGCCCTGAAGCAGCGTGACGGACGCGATCCGCCGCGCCCCGCTCTTGACTCCCCGGGCGGCGAACGCGACCAGGCGGGCACCAGCCCCGTGCCCGACGAGGTGGATGCGGGTGTCCGGCAGCGCGTCCGCGAGCCGCTCGATGGCGGGGGCGAGACCGACGTCGCCGATCAGCCCGGCGCGCCGCCTGATCGCGTACGACGCGGCCTGGCACAGCAGTTGGTGGGCGCCGTCCCACTGCCGGTCGAGCGCGCGTTCCGACTCGGCGTCGCCGAAGGGGCGCGCGCTCGGGGTGAGCGGTTCCGGGCGGGCGAGCCAGTCGGCGGGGGCGTCGGCGGGGCGCGGGCCCGCCGTCTCGGACTCCGTGAGCGTGCCGGACTTCGACACGACGGGCGCCTCGCTGCCCGTGCGCGGCTGCTCGACCCGCTCGGGCCGCTGCTCGGCGCGTTCGGCCTCCTCGCGGGCCTGTTCCAGGGCGCGGGCGAAGCCCTCACAGACGTGCGAGGTGCTGTCGAACAGCATCGCCGGGTCGGACTGGGGCAGGAGTTCGTCGCCCATGTCCGTGGCGTAGGCGTTCACTTGGGCGTGGAGGGGCGCCTCGACGAGGCGGCGCAGGTTCATGCCCACGTCGTCGACGGCGCTGAACCGGCGCGGCCGGTCGTCCAGGAGGGAGCGCAGGTCCCCGATCAGGCGTTCCCTGTTCGGGAACACCCGGTTGAGGGCGGCCTCCGTGGCGTCGGTGATCCGTGGCTCCGACGCGAAGGTCATGCCGGGCCAGCGCACGCTCACGAAGCCCACGCCGTCGTCGGCGGTCACATCCGTGAACAGGTCGCGGAAGCGGGTGTCCACGTCGGTGGACGTGTCCGCGTCGTTGTGGGCGGTGTGGGCCAGGAAAACGAGGTGGCGGACGCCCCCCTCGCGCGCGGCGTCCGCGAGCCGATCGTCCTGCTCGCCGTCCGTCCGGCCGCCGTCCGCGTCGAACTCGATGTCCCAGCGGGGCTGGGTGGTTCCCGGGCCGTTCTCGGAACTGCGCATGCGTTCCCCCGAACCGGTTGCGGTCTCTGTGCACGCAGCATCCTCGGTCCGGACGGCCAAGGCCAGGGGCGTACGGCAGGCCGTTCCCGGGGAGGCGGTGCGCGCGGGTCGCGTCGGGCCCGGGGCCCTCACTCCCCCGGCGCACGCCCGGGCTCGCGGACCGGGCCACACCGGCGGCATGACCAGCCCAGACGGCCCGTCGAACTCCTCTTCGATACCCAGCACATCAAGGGCGGGAAAGGTTGTACGCGACACACGTGGTGATCAACACAATGATGGAGATGCCGTGAAGAACGTACAGTCATCGCGTTCACATCTCACGCCGGGCAGCACTTCTGACCCGGCATCATCCCGTGGGGGGATCATGCGACACCGCATCCGCGTCGCCGTGCTCGGCTCGGCCCTGGCCGTGGCCGCGACGGGCTTCGCCGCACCCGGCGCCCTCGCCGCCGCGCCCGGCGAGGTCACCATCGACAAGGTCACCGTGAACGACGGCAAGCCGATCGCGCTCGGCACCACCGCCGCGAAGAGCTTCACCGTCACCGTGACCGCGTCGGACGACTCGGGCATCGACAGCGCCGACGTCACGCTGTACGGCCCGGACTCGGCCTACGCCGTGCCGAACGGCAACGTGAAGTGCGTGGCGTCGCCCACGTCCGCGACGACGTCGACGTGCACGGCGAAGTTCACCATCGACCCGGACACCGACTTCTTCGACAACACCCCGGCCGGCGCCTGGTACGTCGACGCCATGGTGACGGCGAAGGACATCGACAGCATCCGCGTGGAGAAGGCCGCCGCCTTCAAGGTGCAGCGCCTCTCCAAGCTCACGGTGAACGCCTCGCCGGAGCCGATCAAGAAGGGCAAGACGCTCACCGTCACCGGCGCCCTGACCCGCGCCAACTGGGAGAGCGGCAAGTACTCGGGCTACACCAACCAGCCCGCGAAGCTGGAGTTCAAGAAGAAGGGCACCACGACCTACACGGCCGTGAAGACCGTGAAGACCGACAACAAGGGCAACCTGAAGACCACGGTCAAGGCGAGCACCGACGGCTCCTACCGCTGGAGCTTCGCCGAGAACTCGACGACGTCCGCGGTCAAGGCCGCCGGCGACTACGTCGACGTGCGCTGACCAAGCCACGTCAGCCGGTCTTCCGGTAGTTCTCCTCCCTTTCTTCTCCCTTTCGGCAGGCGCGAGTTCTCACCTTCGCGCCTGCCGAAAGGCATGTCGGGCCCCGCGACCCCGCCCGCGGCGTCGGACGCGGAGCCGTCCACGGCGTGTCACACACGCCAACACCCGCCCCACGCAACACCGTTCGACATCTTGACGCGAACACGGCCATCGGTATGGTCTAGTCCAACGAAGCGGAATCCCGTTGGCCGGCGGGCACCTGTGTGCCCACACCCACCGTCCGGCCCTCGACGGCCCGCGCTCCGGCACGCGGGCCGACCCCCACCACCGCGCCTTCACGCCGCCGGTCTCCGGCGTCCCCCCATGGAGTGAGCCATGCGATCACGCATACTCGGACTACTGACCGCCACCGCGTCCGCCGCCGCACTACTGACGTTCGCCTCCCCGGCGTCGGCCGACAAGACCGCCAAGTCCCTGCCGGAGAAGCCGGAGACGACAGCCAGGACGGCCGCGGCGTTCATCGTCAGCGAGTCCCAGTTCAACCAGATGTTCCCGAACCGGAATCCGTTCTACACGTACAGCGGCCTCACGGCGGCGCTGGACGCGTACCCCGGATTCACGAACACCGGCAGCGACACCGTGCGCAAGCAAGAGGCCGCGGCCTTCCTCGCCAACGTGAGCCACGAGACCGGCGGCCTGGTCCACATCGTGGAACAGAACCAGGCGAACTATCCGCACTACTGCGACCGGACCCAGCCCTACGGCTGCCCGGCGGGCCACGACAAGTACTACGGCCGCGGCCCGATCCAGCTGAGCTGGAACTTCAACTACAAGGCCGCGGGCGACGCGTTGGGCATCGACCTGCTCCACAACCCCGACCTGGTGCAGAACAACGCGGCCGTCGCCTGGAAGACCGGCCTCTGGTACTGGAACACCCAGAACGGCCCGGGCACCATGACGCCCCACAACGCCATGGTCAACGGCGCCGGCTTCGGCGAGACCATCCGCGCCATCAACGGCAGCCTGGAGTGCAACGGCGGCAACCCGGGCCAGGTGCAGAGCCGCATCGACAAGTACAAGCAGTTCAGCCAGGTCCTCGGCGTGGACCCCGGCGGCAACCTGAGCTGCTGACCGCCGCGGCCGGTCGACCGTCCGCGGTGATCACCGCGGGTGGTCGGCCGCACCGCTGTCCGCGGGCCCGTAGGCGCGCTCGCCGCGCCGATGGGCGATCTCGCCGAGCACGATGTCCACGGCGAGGAACGCCACCAGCGGAATCCCGAGCAGCGGCACGAAGTAGCCGAGCACCGCGACCGCCGCCATCAGCGGCACCAGGACGTACGCCGGCACGTGCTGCCAGGCGCCGCGCGGCAGCGGCCGCCCGAACGCGGCGCCGCGCCCGCGCTGCCACCACATGCGGTAGCCCCACACGATCAGCAGGATGAGACCGACCGCGATGCCCGCGAGCACCACCTGGTTGGCCAGGCCGAACAGGGTGCCGCTGTGCGCGTCGATCCCCCACCGCGTCAGCTTGGCGAGCACCGGAAAGTCCTCGAACTTGAGTACGTCGACGACCTCGCCGGTCGCCGGGTCGACGGCCGCGGTGTCCGGCCCCTCGGGCCAGCCGCGCTGGATCTCCTTGACGACGTACGCGGACGAGGCGTCGGCCGGCGGCACCACTTCCACCGGCCCCGAGATCCCCCGGGCGCGAGCCGACGCGAGCACGGTGTCGAAGCCGACGTCCGCCGCCGCGCTCTCGCGCCCGCCGCCGCCGGCCGCGCCCCCGCCGTGTTCGGCGTGCTCCCCGGCGGCCGGGGTACCGGACTCCGCCGCGGCCGCCAGGCTCGTCGACACCGTCGGCGTCGTCTGGCCGAGCGCCTCGCGCAGGTCGCCGATGCTCTGGCCCGCGTAGGCGGACCAGGTGAGGCCCGTCGCCGACAGGAAGAACAGCCCCGCGGCCGTCCACACCCCGACCGTGCCGTGCAGAGACAGGGTCCGGCGGCGGCCGCTCGCGCCCCGCACCTTGCGCCGCGCCCGGCGCCGCCCGAACCACAGGACGAGGCCGCCACCGGCGATCACCCACAGCCAGCTCGCGGCGAGCTCGCTGTACAGGCGGCCCGTCTCGCCCAGGTGCAGATCCCGGTGCAGCCCGGCGACCCAGGTCCGCAGCGGCAGCGCGCCACTGGATCCGTACTGCTCCAGATCACCGCGTACGTCACCGGTGTACGGGTTCACGAAGACGGCGAGGGTGCGGTCGGGGTGCACGCCGGGCACTCCCGAGAGCAGGACGCGCGTGGTCGCCCCGTCCTCGGACGAGGGACGGACCGCGCTCACCTTGCCCTCCGGGTGCGCCTCGCGGGCCGCGGCGACCTGCCGGGCGAGGGGCAGCTCCCGCTCGCCGACGGGAACCTTCAGCTCGTCGGCGTACACCACTTTCTCGGCCGAGTACGAAGCCGCGTACAGCAATCCGGTCACCGCGGCGACCAGCAGGAACGGTGCGATGAGCAGGCCGGCGTAGAAATGCATCCGCAGCACGAGCGGCCGGAGCGAGCCCCATGCGGAGCGCCGTGGAGGGGGCCCCGGCTGCGGGGTCTGCTGCCCGTCGACGGGGACGGGTGCGGTGGGTGCGGCGGGCATGACGTGCTCTCCTGGGTGCCGGACGGTGGTGCGGGCCCGGTCGGCGGGCGACCTGGCCGGTCCAAGGGTCGGGAGGGCGGTGGGAAGGGTTCCCGGCGGGCTCTGTAACCTGCGTCACGTCGCCGTCGCGGCAGGATCTCGCAGATCTTCGTCCGACTCTTAGATCTTCATCTGAGATGGAGTGGCCGAGAAACGCGTCCGTCACCAAGCGACGCGTGAACAGGGGTGGTTGGCAGGGTGAAATCCGCGCAACGATGGGCCCCATGACCGCGGCACAACGCGCCATGACCGAGCTGGAGTCGTGGCCGAACCTGGTAAGTGGCGCCCCACGGTGCGCTGTCGGACGTTCCTTCGGAATCGCGGAGGCGGCGCCCGGAGCGATGGAGTACGAGCTGGTCCACTTCCACTCCGACGGCGCGGCCGACGTGTGCCTGACCCGCGCGGCCGTGGACCGGCTGCGCCCGCAGCTCGCGCACAGCTCGGCGATCCGGCTTCGGCCCGGCGCCTCCTGGATCACGGTCCTCCTCGACTGCGACATCGATGTCGCACTCCTGCTCACCCTCGTCAGCGTCGGCCTCAAGGCACACGACGACGACCGCGCCGCGGCGGACCGCGCGGGCCGGGGCGACACGTTCGCCCATTGCCCCGCCCCGCCGTGCGACTGGGAACCCGTCGCCTTCCGCCAGCCCGCGCCGAAGATCCCCGCACCGGCCGGCCCGCCGGCCGTCGAACGCCGCGGCCTCCTCGCCACCTGGAAGGCGGTCGGGCGGCTGATGCCGCACGGCCACTGAACGACCGCGTCGCGCGGAGCGGCCCCCACGACGGGGTTCCGCTCCCGCACCCATGCGCCCGCGCACCCCCGGCCGCGCGCCCGGTCCCCTCGCCGATCCCCCGAGCTCCACGCGTCCGCCCCCACCCTCGCGCCGTGGCTCCGTCACGCCCTCCCCCGGGCCACGGACGGAGCAGCAACTTCGCGCCATCCGGCCGTCATCGCCGCGCCACGGCAGCCGGGCCGCTTGTCGGACAGACACGTTCGTATGATCGTCGGTAACTTCTTGATCGGCGCGGTGTTGAGCACCCCGAAGCGGCCGGATCGGCCGTGTTCCCGGGTGACGGTCCGGCCCCCGCGAGGCGGTGGACGACCCGGCAGGGAGAAGGATCAAGGAGCAGGCAGTGAAGAGCAGTTGGATGCGGAAGACCTCCCGTGGGGTGCTGGTGGCAGCGGTGTTCGCCGCGCCGTTCGCCCTGTCGAGCGGTGTCGCACACGCCGACGAGACCCACCACAGCGGCTCCCACACCGCCCCGGTCGTCGGGCTCATCAACACCGGCCAGATCGACGACCCCATGGAGGACGTGCTGGAGCACACCCTGAACTTCGGCGACGGGTACGCCTGGGACTGACCGGAAGAGCAGCGCCCCCACCCGCACCGCCACGCGCCGCCCGAGCGACCCCGCCCGGGCGGCGCCCCGCATGTGCCGCCCGCCGAGGGGTCACTTCCAGCCGTACGCGTACGCCGTCACCCACGTGACCTCCAGCTGCGCGCTGCTCCCCGGTTCAGCCGTCGGACCCTCCAGGGCGCTCTCGTTCTGGAGCACCCAGGACAGGGGGCGGTCCGGCACGTTCCGGGTGTCGTGCCCGACCTGGCGGCCGTCGACGAAGAAGCGGACCCGGCCCGGGGTCCACTCCGTCGACACGGTGTGCCACTCGGTCCAGTCGTCGCCCCCGTGGAACGAGCCCTGCCGGCCCCCGCCGCACGGGTGGTGGAAGGCGCTGAGGGAGCCCGTCCACTCGCCCTCGGGATGGTCCATCTCGCAGCCGCCGCCGTAGTGCAGCCAGGCCGACTTGTATCCGGGGGCGAGCCGGGTGACCTTGATGCGCGCGCTGTACTTGCCGTACTTCATCTGCATCACGGCACGTGGTACGACCGCCGCGGCGTGCACGGGCCCGCCGTCGTCGGGCCGCCACATGCGGATGCGCAGACGGCCGTCGCCGTTCTCCGCAGGGCCGACGCTCACCGTGTCCTCCGGGTGGTAGACCCCGACGACGCCGCGAGCGCGGTCGTTCGCGGTGTCGCGCCAACCGGTCGGGTACGCCCACCAGTTGTCGCGGTACGAGCCGCTGAGCCCGCCGCAGTACGCGGCGGAGGTGTCGGTGTGGTGGTCGCAGTCGCTGAACGACCCCAGCGGGACGCGGTCGCCGTCGAAGTCCTCGGCGAGGACCTGCCAGAACGGGCCGCAGTCGCCGCGCGGCATGCTGGGCCCGACGGTGCGGCAGGCGTCGGCGGAGTGCCGGGCTCCGTCGGCGCGCGGGATGCCGAACAGGGCGGCCAGCAGGGTGGCGCCCAGGGCGGCGAACAGTGTGGGTCTGCGGTTGCGCTGCGCTGCGTGTGTGCCCATCGCGGTGCGCTTCCTCCCGTCCGTCCGTGGTGCGGCGAGGTGCTGTGGGGGCTAGGCATCCTTGCCGTGCGGAAGGGAAATGGCCATACCTCGGCGGGCCCGGTGGGGCGCACCGGCGCACCCGCGGAACGGCCTCGGGAAAACGTCGGCGAACGCGCGCCCTCGACCGCCCGCGCGCGGGTGGACAGGGGCGGGGCGCGGATGGGGGGCGCGGGCGCTGCGCCGGGTGAGGCCGCCCGGGGCGGCGGCCTGCGCCCCGCCTATCCTGGGCCGGTGATCGATCTGCCGCTCTCCGCCCTAGAGGTGTCCATCGTCGAAGCCGGCACCACTCCCGCCGACGCGCTGGCCAACTGCCACGCCGCGGCCCGGGAGTTGGACCGCCTCGGCTACCACCGGCTGTGGTTCGCCGAGCACCACCACTCCCCCGCCATCGGCGCCTTCCCGCCGGTGCTCCTCACCGCGCACACCGCCGCGAGCACACCCGGCATCAGGCTCGGCTCGGGCGGCGTCCTCGCTCCGAACCACGCCCCGATCACCCTCGCCGAACAGTTCGCCACCCTCGCGGCCCTGCACCCCGGCCGTATCGACCTCGGCATAGGCCGCGGCCCCGGCACCTTCCACGCACCCACGGCGCGCGCCCTGCGCCGCGGCGCCGACCCGGCCACCGACGACGAGTACCGTCGCGACGTCGCCGCGACCCTCGACTTCCTCCTGGATGTCGCCCTCGGCGAACTCCCCGAGCCCTGGCTGCTCGCGTCCAGCGACGCGGGCGCCGAGCTGGCCGCCGAGCTGGGGCTGCCCATCGCGTTCGCCCACCACATCCGCCCCGCCAACACCGTCGCGGCGCTGGAGCGTTACCGGAAGGGCTTCCGGCCGTCCCGCTGGTGCGAGGCCCCGCGCGTCCTGGTGTGCGTGGAGACGGTGTGCGCGGACACCGAGGAGCGGGCCACCGAGCTGGCCCGGCCCATGGACGTCATCAAGGCGGGTCTGCTCAACGGCCACGGCGAGACGGCGTTCCCGACGCCCGCGGCCGCGGCGGCCCACCGCTTCACCGAGCAGGAAGAGGCGGCGCTCGCGGCCTTCGTCGGCGAACAGGCCCGCGGCACGCGCGAGACTGTGGCGGCCGCGCTGAGCCGCGTCGCCGAGTCCACAGGCGCCGACGAACTCATGCTCGTCACCCCCGTCTACGACATCGCTGCCCGCGTCCGCTCCTTCGCACTCGTACGAGAGACGTTTTCGGACAACAAGGTGGTTTCGGACAACGTATCCGAGTGATCCTCTCTCCGGTCCCGCGCCGGGTAGTGATGCCGCCATGGAGACGATGGTGCCGGTCGACGGCGGCGAGGTGTGGGCGCGCGACGAGGGCGACCCGGAAGGGCCGGGGCTGCCGCTGGTGCTGCTGCACCCCGGCGTCGGCGACTCCCGGGTGTGGGACGACGTGGTGCCCGCCGTCTCGGGACGGCGCCGGATCATCCGCTACGACGCCCGCGGCTTCGGGCGGTCCCCCCGCCCCGCCACGCGCTACTCCCAACTGCGCGACGCGCTCGCGGTCCTCGACCACTTCGGGATCGACCGGGCCGTCGTCGCCGCGTCCAGCATGGGCGGCGCCACCGCCTTCAGCCTCGCCGTGGCCGCGCCGGAGCGCGTCGCCGGTCTCGCCCTCTTCGCTCCCGGAGCCACCGGCGCCACCGGCCTGGAGTCGCCCGAGGTCAACGCCGAGATCGAGCGGCTCGCCAAGGCGGGCGACATGGACGGCCTGGTGGCGCTGGGGCTGCGCCTGTGGGGTGCGACCGATCCCGCGCCCGACGGCGAGGCCGCGCGGCAGTTGCGGGCCGCGATCCCGGCGTGGTTCACGACGTACGGACAGGACGTCGCGGACCCGCCCACCTTCGACCGCCTCGGCGAGATCGCGGTGCCGTGCGTCCTGGCCATCGGCGACCTCGACCAGCGCGAAGTGATCGCCTGCAACGAGGAGATGGCCGCCCGCGTCCCGGGCTGCCGGCTCGTGCGGCTCGCCGGGTGCGACCACTTCCCCACGCTCCGGGAGCCCGGGACGGTGGCGCGGCTGATCCTGGACCTGTGCGCACAGGTGGATCCGTGAGGGGCCGACGGCCACGGTGACTCGCGCGTCGACGGACGCGGTGACCGCGCGGCGACGGACGCGGTGACCCGCTCCTGCCGGGCCACCGCGTCCGCACACCCCTACCAGGGGTGACGCCGCCTCACAGGGCGCGCCACAGCGACGGCGCCGACGGCGGCTCCCAGCCGCGCTGGGCCGTGTGGGCCTGGAGGCAGACATAGCCGCGGCCGTCGTGGGTGATGCGGTCGCCGGCGCGGTAGTCGGCTCCCGCGGCCCACGTGCCGGCCGGGGGCTGGGTCGGAGGGTCGGTGGGCGAGGGCGACTGGGGCACGTTCAGGACGAAGTCGAACTCGGCCTGCTTCGTGTTGCCGACGTCCCGTACCTTCATGAGCAGCCGGGCGTCGAAGATCGGGTCGGTGTTGTTGCGGGGCTCGCCGGGGAAGTACAGCTGGGTCGTGAGGACCGGGCGTCCGGGCGCCTGCAGCTTGACGTGCAGGTGACGGGTGCGGCCGGGGTAGAGGCCCGGGAAGACCGTGGTGAGGGTGAACGCGCCGCGGGCGTCGGTGAATTGGTGTCCGCGCAGCCGGAAGCCGACGTTGTCGTAGGCGCCGCGGGCGTCGGCCTGCCAGAAGTCGAGGAGCACCTGGGACAGCGGCAGGCAGGCCAGGCCGAAGACATAGCCGGTGACGGTGAGCCGTGTGCCCTGGGTGCCGGGTTCCAGGAGCGAGGTGCGTCGCGGGGAGTTCGGTTTGAAGTAGGGGCCTTCCGTCTGCGGTGGTGTGGGGTCGTCGCCGTCGTCGCAGGACGGGGTGACTTCCAGGGGCTTGCCGCTGCCCGCGCTGGTGCGGGCCAGGGCCGGTACGCCCATCATCGCCACCGGCACGGCGACGCCCGCGGCCAGGGCGGCGCGGAGCACCGTCTTGCGGCTCGGGCCCTTGTGCTCCGCGGCCGGTGCGGATGCGCCGGGGTCGGCCGCGGGTGCGCCGGGGTCGAGGGGCTCACCGGCCGGCGGGCCGGGAGGCTGTTCGCTCATGCCGTGGCCGTTGGCGCGCGTCTCGCCGTCCATCGCTCCTCCTGGGTGGGGGGTGGGGATCGGCTAAGAAGCTATGCGGAGGGTCCGGGCGGGGCGATGGACGCAATGCGGTGGTCGTGGTGAATATCGCCATCGCCGCGGCGGAAGTCGCCGGGCGTGGCGCCGGTCTCGCGGCGGAAGAAGCGGCAGAAGTACGCGGGGTCGCCGAACCCGACCCGGTCCGCGACCTGGCGTACCGTCAACTCGGTGCAGGCGAGCAGGCGTTTGGCCTCGTGGACGCGGGCCTGACGGAGGAGTTCGCCGGGGGTGCGGCCCATGGCGGCCTTCACCGCCTCGTTGAGGTGGCTCACCGAGACGCCGAGGTGTCCGGCGCACTCGCGCACCGACCAGGGCAGCGCGTGCGGCGCGTTCACGAGGGCGACGAACCGGGTCGCGACCGGCGGGGTGCGGGTGGGGACGTGGGCCTGGGCGGGTTGCTGGTGGATCCGGTCGGGAGCGGGCAGCCGCGCGGCACGCACCACGAGGATGTGCAGCAGCGCCCGCAGGACGCCGCCGAAGCCCTCGGCGCCCAGCCGGTACTCGTGGTCCATCTCGGCGACGAGCCGCGCCGCCCAGTCCGCGTCCCGCTCCGGCAGCTCCAGCCAGGAGCGGCGGCCGAGCCGGCGCAGCAGGGCGCGGTCGGCGGGGCGCTCCAGCAGGAAGTCGTCGGTGAACACCACGACGCGGCCTTCCAGGCCGCGGACGCCGTCCCAGTAGTGCACCTGTCCGGGTGCGATGAAGCACAGGTGGGGCGGCCGCAGCGTGAAGCTGGTCAGGTCGACGACATGGCTGCCGGTGCCCCCGGTGACGTACACGATCTCGTGGAACGTGTGCCGGTGCGGGAAGGAGGCCCGGGACATCGGGCCGATGGTGTCGAAGGTGCCGATCGCGAAGGGCAGCGCGTTGGGCATCGGCACCTCGAGCCGGTGGACCGGCAGCCCTCCCGCACCCGGGTCGCTCCCGTTCCCCGGACTCGTACCGGGCAGCACCGTTGACCCGCGCATGCGTACGCTCCCCTCCCCGACACCGCCGCCCCCGGCCCGGCCCGCCGGGCCGGGACCGCACATCGACGGCTTGTCAGGTCCATACCATTGGACGGGTCCACGATGGCATGCGGGGAGGGGAGCACCTACGGGTTCTCAGGCCAAGTTCGAAGACAGGCTCTGAGGGTGTGACCGGCAAGTGTGACCGGCAAGGCTCCGCCCGTCGCGGCCGCACCCCCGTGTCGGCCGCGACGAACGAGCTTGTGTACGGGCCCTGTTGTGGGCCCGTGCCGTCGTGGCGGGGTCGGCGGCCGCCGCGACGGTGCGCGCTGTGTGGCAGCGCGGGTCTTCTCAGTGGGGTCTCCTCAGGGGGGTCTTCTCAGTGGCCCATGCCCGCGCCGCCGTCGACCGGGATGACGGCGCCGGTGATGTAGCCGGCCTCGGGTGACGCGACGAAGGCGACCGTGGCGGCCACTTCCTCGGGCGCGGCGAGCCGGCCCAGCGGGATCTGCCGGACCATGGCCTCGCGCTGCTCGTCGGTGAGGCTCTCGCTCATCGCCGTTTCGGTCAGACCGGGCGCGACCACGTTCACCGTGATGCCGCGCGAGCCCAGCTCACGGGCGAGCGACCGGGCGAAGCCGACCAGGCCCGCCTTGGACGCGGCGTAGTTGGCCTGGCCCGCCTCGCCGCGCAGGCCCACGGCCGAGGAGATCACCACGATGCGACCGGAGCGCGCCCGGAGCATGCCGCGGGTCGCCCGCTTGGCGACGCGGAAGACGCCCGTGAGGTTCGTGTCGAGGACGGAGGTGAAGTCGTCCTCGGTCATCCGCATGAGCAGCTTGTCGTTCGTGACGCCCGCGCAGGCCACCAGGACCTCCACCGGCCCCTGCTCCTCCTCCACCTCCTTGAAGGCGAGGTCGACCTGGTCCGCGTCCGTCACGTCGCAGCGCACACCGAACAGGCCCTCGGGCGGCTCGCCGGTGCGGTAGGTGACGGCGACACGGTCACCGGCCGCCCGCATCGTGCGGGCGATGGCAAGGCCGATGCCTCGGCTGCCTCCGGTGATCAGAACTGAGCGGGGCACAGGGAACCTTTCTGGTCGGGAGCGCTGTCGTCTCCGGCGGTGGTGGCGTGTGTGCCCCTGGCGAGGCGATGGTGTGCGTGGCCCGCACCCACGGTGCGCGCGGAGGATCTCGCGTCAGCAGGCACGCCGGGCCCCCGAGCGCGTGAGCTGACCGCTCATCCGTGCGGCGGTGTCCATCAGCGCGTGCACGCAGCGCGAGCGGGCCACGGCGCCGCGCATCCGGCTTCGCGGGGCGAGAAGTGCCACGGACCCGGCGACCACGGCCCCCCGCCACAGGGGAGCGGCCACGGAGTCCCATCCCTCGAGGGGCGAGGGACCGATGGCGTAGCCCTGTTCCCGGACGCGGTCGAGCCCGGTCCCGGGCGCCGACCCGCCTTCGAGGCAGGCGAGGATGGCCAGGCCCGCGGCGTCGTGGTCGAGCGGCGCGCTCCACACGAGACGCAGTTCCCCGGGCGCGGCCGACCGCAGTGCCGCCGCGTGGGCGCCGACGGCGCGTTCCGTGCAGAACCGCAGCGAGGCACCCACCAGCAGGGGTGCGTACAGCAGCGACACCAGCCCCGTACGTGACTGTAGAGTGACGAGTTCAGCACGCAGTGCAGGCGAGGTCTGACCAACTTTTGTATCCGTGACCTCATCGACGAGGTGGGGGGAACGGTGCGAGGTCTCCGTCAGGGCGTAGTGGCCGCGTGGACCGCGCTGCTCTACGGCCGCCTCCCTGGCGAGGGCCCGCAGATACCGGTGCGTGGTGGGCGCGGGCAGCCCCGCCTGCGCGGCGACGACCGCCAGCGGGTGTGCGCCCGGACCGAGTTCACGCAGGGCCCGCAGTACCGCCAGGGTCCGGGCCACCGCGCTGCCGGCGTGTTCTCGCGCCGGTGTGGCGACCACCGGTTGCAGCACAGCGAACTCCCCCTTGCGGGCACAGTGAACCGCCGTGCCTTCCACGGGCGTGTTCAGATCCGGCATCCGATTCTCGTCGCCGGATCACGGGGAACACCAGGCCATGAATTTTCCGGTCCGCGTTTTACAGGAAGTTCGACTTCCGGTCCGGGCTGCTCGACCGTTTGTTTCAGCGCGGGGAAAGGTTAGACATTGAACAACAAGGAGGCTCTGCAGCAGTTGCTGCAGTACAAGCGCGGCCAGATAAGCCCCACCGAACTCGGCTCGCCCCGGCCCACCGGGCGCGGTCGCCGGTCGCGGGGGCTTTCGCAGGCGCGCGTGGCGCAGGAGCTGTTCGTGTCCGAGCGGACGTACGCGCTCCTGGAGCGCGGGGAGATGGCGCAGCCTTCGGCGAACTTCCTCGACAACGTGGCCAGGGTGCTGCGGATGCGGGAGGCCGAACGGACCGCCCTGTACGTGTACGCCCTCGGATACGAGCCGCCGTTCCCCATGGACCCGATGGCGGGCACGCATGTGGGTCCGGCGTGGCTGACGGCCGTGCACCGGGTCAAGGGGCAGCCCTGTTACATCAATGACGTCGCTTGGAATGTTCTGGCGTGCAATGACGATTTCGTCCGTATGTTTCCGCAAGTACCGGGAACCACACCCCAGTTGCCGGAACGCAACCTGATGCGCTGGATGCTGCTCCGGGAAGACGCGCGGGAATGCCATTTGGTCGACTGGGAGGCGAACTGGGCCATCAAGGTGGCCGCGCAATTGCGCACCGCGTATGCCGCCCACCCGAACAACAAGGACCTCCAGATGCTGGACGAGGAGGTCAACGACGATCCCGTGGCGGGCCCCATCTACCGTCGGCACAATGTCGCCTACGTCCACCCCGACGGTGACGCGCGGCCCATGCGCCATGCCGGCGTCGCCTCGCTCGGCGTCGACGGCGAGGGCGTCACCCGGTGCTGCGCGCAGCACCTCCCGTCCGTGCTCGGGTCGGTGACGATGTGTACGGCCCAGCCCCTCCAGTCGCCGGGGTCGCGCTTCTTCTTCCTCGTCTTCGCACCGACCTCGGCGGAGCCCGCCGAGGCGGGACGGCACGTCTCGGCCACCGGCGAGCCGGCGGGCGTGCTTCCAGGGTCGCGCGCGGGTGAGAATGCGTGACCATGAACTCTGATCCGACTCTGCTTCCCATAGCTCCCGGTGTCCACGTCTGGTCCCCCGGGTCGACCGGCAGCTGGGGTCTCGCCAACTGCGGACTGCTCACCGCGGGCGGCCAGTCGGTCCTGATCGACACGCCGTACACGCTGAGCCTCACCGACGACTTCCTCGCCGCGGCCCGCGAGGTCGCCGGGCCCGGCGCCGACATCTCCGCCGTCCTGACGACGCACGGCAACGGCGACCACGGCTGGGGCAACCAGCGGGTGACCGGAGCCGAGATCGTCGCCACGCACCGCACGCTGGAGCACCAGTGCTTCGAGCCGTCCCCGGAGCAGTTGCGCCACCTCGTCGAGGACACCGACCCGGAGCAGCCCCTCGGCTGGTACTTCCGCCGGCACTTCGGGCGGTTCGACTTCGCCGGGATCACCGTGCAGAAGCCCACGAGGACCTTCCGGAACCGCATGGATCTCCTGGTGGGCGACATGCCCGTGGAGCTGTACGAGGTGGGGCCCGCGCATACCGTCGGCGACATGGTCGTACGACTGCCCGAGCAGCGGGTCGTGTTCGCCGGTGACGTCGTCTTCGCCGGCGACCACGTGTGCCACTGGGCGGGGCCGCTGGGGAGCGTGATCGGCGCCTGCGAGCGCATTCTCGACTGGGAGCCGGACCTCGTCGTTCCGGGCCACGGTCCGGTGCTCGACCCGGACGGGCTGCGGGCCCACGTCCGGTATCTGCGGGACCTGGCCGAGCAGGCACGGACCCTGCACGCGCGCGGCCTCTCGCCGACGGCGGCCGCGCGGCACCTGATCGAGGAGGACCGCTATCCGGGGCTGCACCTTCCGGAGCGCCTGGTCATCACGCTGGCGTCCGAGTTCCGGCACCTCGACCGCGACGATTCCGAGCCCGACATCCTGGCCCTGATGGACGCGTGCTCACGCATCGCCTGGCACCGCGACGGTGTCGCCGCGGTGCCCCAGGCCGGCTGACGGACGTCTCCCGGGCCCCGGCCGCCATTTCGGCGGCCGGAATCCGGGCACCGCGAATTCCACTCGCCGAAACGCCGAACGGCCTTGCGGCGCAGTCGAGTTGCGCGGGGATCGCAGACAGGATGGGGTTCTCGTGTGGGCGCGCCGACCCAGGTCGGATGAGCGCCGACCGGCACCGAGCACGGTTCTCCCCATCGCTTGGTGAACCGCCGGCGAGGCAGGGCACTGCCGACCCGGCAACGAATGCCGTCGCCACCCCCCGGCGGCGGCATTCTCATGCCCGCGTACGAGCGGCTCGGCCGCCCGGGGCCACCGGCGGACCCCTGACGCGTGTTTCGGCCCTGCCCGAAAGCCCTGTCCCCCCTTCCCCTGCACGCGGCAGCGTGTACGCATCAAGGGGGAAGGCGCACCGGCCCCACAACTGCGGTGCGGAACGGGGAACACAGATGCACTCCGCTCGGAAGGCCCTCATCGGCGTGGGGGCCGCGGCCCTGCTCGCCACCGGCGGCGTGAGCACGGCGGCGGCGCAGTCCGCCACCGGGGCCCACGCCACCAGTGCCGCCTCCGCGGCCGCCCAGGACAGTCGGGCGATGGCGCCGGTGAAGGGCAAGGTGACGGCGAAGAAGAAGGGGATCGGCAAGGCGTCCGCCACCTTCAAGTGGAAGGGGCAGAACCGCACCGGCCCGTTCAAGCTCTACGTGAACGACACCAGCTGCGACGGGTGGGACGCCTTCACCTTCCTGCAGTTCAAGATCAAGAAGCACGGCGAGCTCAAGGTGAGGACCGGCGACAGCCGCCTCTATGACTACACCTGCCGGCAGGGCGGCGGCGAGCGCAAGACGGTCAAAGGCTATACAACCTCCTACAAGCTCCACAGCATCCGCATCGCCGTGTGCCAGAACGACAGGCTGGGTACGGGAGACACCTGCCACTTCGGGAAGTGGAAGAAGAACCCCAAGTACTGAGCCCGGAACCACCCGGCAAGCAGCACCGTGACCGTGCGCCCGGCCTCCCGGAAGGGGCCGGGCGCTCGGCGACGGCAACCCCGGGCGCGCAGCAGCCGCCGCCCCGGGCGGGGCGGCGGCTGCTGGTCGTTCGCGCGAGCGCGGGGCTTCGGGACAGGGACCGGTCGGCTCGGATCTCTCCCGTGCTTCTCGTTCGGGCGTCTGTCGTCCCCAGCTCGCGCCGCGCTCACCTGGCGTGAGCGGTCAAGCTGTTCACACCTCCACTTCGAGGCACACCAGCCGCTTGTCCTTGCGGGCGGTGAGCGCTGCTTCCCACATGGGCTTGACGAACGACGGGATCAGCGACGCGTCGATCCGCTCGGGGGACGCGAAGCGGTACTCCCCCGGGCCGTCCTCGCGCAGGGTGATGGCACGCCGCTGTTCGGCGGTGACCTCCCCGGCGTCGAAGATGTAGTACACGCGCGGCATCCACCCGTCGGAGTCGACCCAGGCCACCACGAGAAGGTCACCCATCTCGACGTCCAGGCCGAGCTCCGAGCGGATCTCCCGGGCGCAGGCGGCGCTCGGGCTCTCCCCCGCCTCGACATGGCCCCCGGGAAGATTCCAGTAGGCCGTGTACATCGGGTTCACCATCAACACATCGCCGTGCTCATCGGCGATGATGGCCCCTGCCGAAGCGGCTAGGGACGTAGCAGTAGCATCCATGGCATCTTCCTGAATTAGCCCCGTCATGACGTGAGCACGGCTCATCAGGATCGGGCGGCTCGGCGAGCGGGGTCCCCAACCCCGCCCAGTGGGAGCGAGGACGGGCATCGCTCGCTCCCGGCAGGGTCCCAGTCCCTCGGGCAAAAGCGCCCCCGCGCCCCGATGAGGACTGTGTCCGCTGCCTTTCCATGGGCCGCACCACCAAGGAGCTCATGGTGCAAAGACGTGTCGCCACCTCTTCATAGCTCCTCCCCGCCCCGCCGTGGTCCGGATTCGGGCCACGACGGTCCTGGCATCACCTGACGAAACGCTCGTTCCATTCGCAGGGGCCGACCAATCCCCGAGAACGCCACCGAAGTTGGGCGGGCGAGCCCAGCTGTACTGTGACGCGGCACCATCGCCGACCGGGGTATGAGCAGGACCGATGACTGTCCTCCGGGTGTCCCCCGCCCCCACGCGGGAATTTCCGGAAGCAGCTCATGCGGACGAATGGAACATCCGGGCAGGATTCGTTCCTCGTCAGAGCCAGCCTGCCCCCGGCTCCGGCGTGAGACAGATCCTGATGCACTATCACAGGCGGTGTCAACGATTGAGAACGACGCATGTCATGGGCGTGCGCCGCCAATGAACCCGCGGAATGCCCCCCTCAGGGTCTTCGATGCACCTCAACGCGCGTAGCACGGGCTCGCTACGGGCACCTTCCGGCACCACCCTGACCACGGTCCGTCTTCCGTCCCTGCACCACCTTGACCAGCTCGTCCAGGGCCGGGAGCAGGTCCCGCAGTGTGTCGATCTGCGCGCCGTCGGCCGTGCTGCGCAGGGCGACCGAGCGCGCGCCCAGCTCCTGCAGCACCGCCCGCGTGGCCAGCTTCGGCAGGTCCTCATTGACCATGCGGCGCAAGTACGTGATCAGCGCGGCGCCTTCGGTGCGCGAGCAGAAGCCCTCCGGCACCCCGTAGAAGAGCTCCAGACGGGCCGCGTGGTCGTGATTCGCGCCACGTTCGCCGTTGAGGAGGTTCGAGACGTGCTGCGCGGAGATGCCGGTGGCCCGCGAGATCTCCCTGAGTCCGTACGGCTCCTTGCCCCCGGGAGTCTCCTTGAGGCGGGTCCGCTGCAGGAAGCGCAGCCGCTGCTGGAACAGCGCCCTGCGGAAGGTCTCGCGCGCGTTCTTCTCCCGCGGCTCCTCCTCGGGGAGTTCACCCGTCAGCAGGGCCCGCACCCGTTCCGGCTCGATACCGGTCGCGCGGGAGATGAGCACGACGTCCAGGAGGCGGCCCCGCGAAGTGCCCAGCCGCAGGGCGTAGGCATCGATGTCGCCCAGCAGACGGGCGATCTCGGGTCCGGGCGCCGGTTGGTGGTCGGCTGCGTTCACCTGAAGGTCTCCATGGGCCACGGAACTCGTTGGGCGCCCTGAGGGTATCCGCCTCAACCGTCTCCGGCCAGCGTCGTCTTCAATTGTTGACACGATGCTCGCCGTACACTGTTCGACTTTCGGGCGTTTCCGGCGCCCGACCAGCGCCCAGGCCCAATTCAAGGGCCGCCCTGGACCGTTGGCCGGCGGCGGCCTCACCAAGCCCTCACGGCGGCGGACTGATAATGTCCCTGCCCAGGTCAGCGGGCAGACACGCCCGCCACGTAGGGGACGGGGAGCGTGAACGGCCTATGAGAGGCGCCAGCGCACGGGCACAGGTCCCGTGTCTCGCGGATCCGGCTCGCGGAGCGCGAGCGGTGCACCGAGCCGGGGCGGCCCGGAGAGCGGCGACGGAGCGCCGGAGCGGGCCGGACCGGCCGACGCTCACGGGACACGGCGCGCGCGGGCCACGAAGGACCGTGCCACCGCCTCCTGTTGAGCGCGCCGGGGCCACCGGGCCCGCCACCGCCCCGAACCGGGAGCGCTGACCCGTGCCGATCGTCTGCGCCCCGATCGCGTGGCGCACCGCAGGCCCGGCGCTCGTCGCCGACACCTCGACCCGCATCCGCTCCGCCGTGCGCAAACGCCGCGCCTGGGCCAGGGCGCGCCGACGGGCCGTCCGCATCATCCACGACGACCTCGGTCTGCGGCCGGGCCAGGGGCTGCAGGAACTCGTCGACGCCGTCGCCCGCGAGCGCGGCAGGACCATCACCATCCTGAAACTGCCCCTGCCCTCGCACGTCAGCGGGTTCTGCGTGCAGGGGGACGCGGAGGACACCGTCGTCATCACCGCCAACACCAGCGAACGGCAGGGGCTGCACGTCCTGTTGCACGAGCTGTACCACCTGCTCAGCGGCCGGACGCCGGACGTGGATCCGGGCACCGTCACCGCCTGCGACGTCCTCGACCCGCACGTCCTGGCCGAGCAGATGCCCTCCCTCCCCGCCGAAGCGGTACGGGAGGTGCTGACCAGGCCCGCCCAGTTTCGTACCGGCTACGAGGAGGACGAGGAGTGGTCGGCTGAAGTCTTCGCCACCGTCGGCCTGTTGATGCTGTCCCTCGACGAGGCGGGCAGCCACGCCGGGTCGCTCATCTCGTCCTTCACCAACCGGCACGCCGGCATCTGATGTGGCACACGCTGCTGACCGTGGTCGGCGTGACCGCCGCCGCGATCGCCTTCACCCTCGCCGCCGGCAAGGCCCTCGCGGCCCGCCGCGAACCGGCGTTCCCCGTCAGGCTCGCCGCGTCGTCCCTGTTCAGCGCGGGCATCGTGTTCCTGCTGGGCACGCCCGCCGTGTACAGCGCCGTCGACGCCGCCTTCGGCGCTCCCCATCTGGCGGCCCTGCTCGGCAACGCCGCGGGCCTGCTCTGCGTCGGCCACGCCCATCTGATGGCCATGCTGTGGGATCCCGGGCACCGCGGCGGTGGCGCGCTGCGCCGCACGGTCCTCGCCTGGGCTCCGCTCTACGCCGGCACGATCCTCGCCCTGGTGGTCCTCTACGCCCTGGCGGATCCCGCCGGCGGGACACGCCCGCTGCTCTTCGCACCCGACTATGTGGACTCCCCGCAGGTCGTCGCGTTCCATCTCGTCACCTTCGCGGCGCTGATCGTCGCCATCAGGGCCACGGTGCTGCGCTGCCGGGCGCTCCTGGCGCCGCAGGGGCCGCCGCTGTCCCCTCGACTGCGCCGGTGCGTCCGCGAGTTCGCGCTGGCCATCGCCCTGGAACTCGCCCATGTCGGCTGCGTCGCCGCGGCGATGATCGGCGCGGCGTGCGGCCTGGGGCTCGACGGACTCGCGGAGGCCGCGTGGCTGGCGACCGCCGTGAGCGGCCTCGTCGCCCACTGCAGCCTCGTACGCCTGTCGCTCGCCGCCCGCCGGCAGGAGCGGCGCGACCACCAGACCCTGCGCCCGCTGTGGCAGACCGTCGTGCGCGCCGACCCCCGGCTCGTCCTCGCCCCCGGTCTGCTGTGGGGCGGCTGGGACACCCGCATCGCCCTCTCCCGCAGGCTCGTCGAGATCCGCGACGGCGCCCGCAGCCTGAGCCCCTGGATGAGCAGTGCCCCGGCCCGGGCCGTGGAACAGCTCGCCCGGCGCGGCCTCCTCGGTTTCGATCTCGTGGCGGCGCAGGCGGCGGCGACCCTGCTTGGCGGCGCAGGCGGCGGCGACCCTGCTGTACGCCGCCGACGCACGCGGCGAGGGCCGGCCGCCGACGGACTCCGACATGCTGCTCGCGGCGCTGCCCGGAGAGGACGTGCCCGCCGCGGCGGAACGCGCCCACCTGGTCCTGGTGGCACGTCACCTCGACAACCCGGTCGTGCTGGAGGCCCTGGCGATGGCGCGGCGGGAGCGGTCGGCTGCGGGGGCGGGGCGGAGGTAGGCGGCGGCTCGCGCCGCGCCCGCGGGCGGGCTCATCGCCGTACGCCGCCAGGGCGGCTCACCCCCCGTCCACGGCCCCGACCGCCCCGACCGCCCCGTCAAGGAGTGGCCCCAACTCCCGCGCCACGGTCGCCAGCGCACGCACATCCCCCTCGGCGCGGGCCATCAGCAGCGCCCCCTCCACCGTGCTGATCATGAGCGTCGCGAGCGCCTCGGCACGGGCGGCCGGTACGTTCATGTCGGTGAGCGCCCGGGCCACCGGCCCGGTCCAGGCGGCGAACGCCGCGGCCGCGGCCGTCCGCGTCGACTCGCTCGCGTCCGCGCAGTCCACCACCGCCGCGGCCACCGGGCAGCCGGACGCGGCGCCCACCGCCTCCAGCTCGTCCGTCCACTGACCCACCATCGCGGCGAACAGCCCGCTCGGCGTCGGCTCGGCCATCCCCGCCACGAACCGTGCGACACGCCCCGCCGCGTACCGGCCCGCCCAGCCCACCGCCTCGTTGACCAACTGCTCCTTGCCGCCGGGGAAGTAGTGCTGGAGGGAGCCCCGCGGCGCCCTCGCGTGCGCCACCACGTCCCGCATGCCGGTGGCGCCGACGCCGCCCCGGCGCATCAACTGGGCCGCGCTGAAGACCATCCGCTCGCGCGGGCTCCGCCCATCCGCCTCGTCTGCCGTCACGTGGCCGCCTCCACCTCACTCACCGCGCCGTACGCGAAATTCCCTGGGCCGCACCGTACTTCGCCCGCTACTATGACGGCTGTCATAGACGGCGGGTCGACGGCCCCGCGGGCCACAGAACGGGAGTGCGCGATGGACGTGGGGTTCCTGGGGCTGGGCGTCATGGGACAGCCCATGGCGCTCCAACTGGCACGGTCCGGCACGCGGTTGATCGTCTGGAACCGCACCCCCGCCAAATGCGCGCCGCTGCGCGAGGCCGGGGCGCGGGTGGCGGCGACCGTCGACGAGGTCTTCGAGGAGGCGCCCGTCGTCGTCCTCATGCTGGGCAACGGGGCCGCGATCGACTCGGCGCTCGGCCGGGACACGCAGGCGTTCGGCACGCGGGTCGCGGGGCGGACGATCGTGCACATGGGGACCACGTCGCCCGAGTACTCGCGCGATCTGGCCGCCGACGTGCGTGCGGCGGGCGGACGCTACGTGGAGGCTCCGGTGTCCGGGTCGCGCGAACCGGCCGAGTCGGGGCAGCTGGTGGCGATGCTCGCGGGTGAGCCAAAGGACGTGGCGGCGGTGCGGCCGTTCGTCGAGCCCATGTGCAAGGAGACGTTCCTGTGCGGCCAGGTGCCGGGCGCGCTGCTGATGAAGCTGGCGGTGAACCTCTTCCTGATCACGACGGTCACCGGTCTCGCCGAGTCGTTCCACTTCGCCGAACGCCAGGGCCTGGACACGAAGCTGTTCCTGGACGTGCTCGACGCCGGGCCGATGGCGAGCGGCGTCTCACGGATGAAGACGCCGAAGCTGCTGGCCGGGGACTTCGGGGTGCAGGCGGCCGCCCTGGACGTCCTCATGAACAACCGGCTCGTCGCCGAGGCGGCGCGGTCGTCCGGCGTGGCCTCGCCGCTCCTCGACGTCTGCCACGCGCTGTTCGCCGACACGGTGGCGCTGGGGCACGGCGGCCTGGACATGGTGGCGGTGCTGCGGGCGATCGAGGCCCGGACGGACGGGACCGGCCCGGCCACCTGAGGGGTGACCGGGCCGGTCCCGTCGCTTGCTTCAGCAGCCGCGTCCGGTTCAGACCCCGGCGCGCTCAGGGGTCTCCGACTCGGCCGACTCCGCCACCTTCTTCAGTACGGGCGTACGAGGCGCGTGCGCTGCCTTGAGTCCGAGCAGGGAGACGGCCGCGACCAGCACGAAGGCCGCTCCGGCGATGGCGAAGCTGAGGGTGAACTGGCTCTCCTCCGGCAGCGCGGGCATCCCGGCCGGAAGCTCGATGGTCTTGGACGCGAGGAGCGACGTGATCATCGCGCTGGCGACGGCACTGCCGACCGAGCGGGAGATGGAGTTGATGCCGTTGGCGATGCCGGTCTGGTGGGCCGGGACGCTGGCGACGATGAGCGCCGGCATGGAGGCATAGCCGAAGCTGATCGCCAGACCGACGACCATGCCCGCGCCGATCACCGAGACGGTGCTGTCGTGCGCCAGGGTCAGCCAGGCGAAGCCGAGCACGCCGAAGCACGCTCCGGCGGCCAGCGTGACGCGCGCCCCGATCCGGCGGACCAGCACACCGCCGAACTGGGCGCCCACGAGCGAGACGAGCGTGGTCGGCAGCAAGTACACGACCGAGGCGTCGAGCACGGAGGCGCCGAAGCCGTAACCGGCCAGCTCCTCGGGCATCTGCACGAGGTACGAGACGCCGATGAACTGGGCGAACATCGCGAAGCCGAGCAGCAGTCCGGCCAGGTTGGTGAAGAGCACGGGGCGGTGGGTGAACATCTCCATGTCCACCATCGGCTCCTTCACCTTCTTCTCGGTGAACACCCACACGCCCGCCATCACGACGGCGGCGGCGAAGCTGCCGAGTACGCGGCCGGACGTCCAGCCCCACTCGTGGCCCTGCGAGATCGGCAGGAGCAGCAGGACGAGGAGGGCCGCCAGCGTGAGCGCGCCCAGCCAGTCGGTGCGTCCGCCCGTCTTCGTACGCGACGCGGGGACGACGAACAGCACGCCGACGAGGGCCACCACGGCGAGCACGACCGCGAGCCAGAAGACCCGGTGGTAGTCCGGGTCTGAGCCCTGGGTGAGGAGTCCCGCGCCGACCAGGGCGAGCCCGCTGCCGAACGCGAGCGTGCCGCTGACCAGGGCCATCGCGCCGTGGAGCTTCTCCGGCCTGATCTCCTCACGCAGCACGGACAGGGCGAGCGGGAAGATCGCGGTCGCCGCGCCCTGCATCACGCGGCCGACGATGAGCCAGGTCAGCGAGGTCGTGGTGGCGGCGAGCACCGAACCGGCGATCATCACGAGCAGCACGCCGACCAGGGTCGGCTTCTTGCCGTGCTGGTCGCCGAAGCGGCCGAGCAGGGGTGTGAAGACGGCGGCGGACAGCAGCGTGGCGGTGGTCACCCAGCTCACGTTGGCGGTGGTGGCGTCCAGTTCGCTCTGGATGATCCCGAGGATCGGGACGACCAGCGTCTGCATCATCGAGACGACCATGGCGGCGAGCCCGAGCACCAGGACGACCGCGGTCTGTCCGGAGGGCCGAGCGGTCGCCGTGTGCTGTGCGTGAGACACGGAAACTCTTTCCCAACTACTTAAGAACCTAGAAGCTTGAGAACTTCAAGTAATGCCTTTACGGTAGACGTCAATATTTGAGATGGTCAAGTTTCTGGGCGTAAGGTGGATCACATGCCAGGACACCCGCGCGTCGGCACGGGCCAGCTCATGGAGCTGCTCTCGGTGTCGCTCGGCGCCTACTACGGCGATTTCACGGCCGCGGCCGCCCGCGAGAACCTCACGGCCAGCCAGGGCAAGACCCTCAGCGTGCTGCGCCGCGGCCCCGCCGCGATGCGCGTGCTCGCCGAGACGCTGGCCTGCGACGCCTCCAACATGACGGGCATCGTCGACCGGCTGGAGAAGCGCGGCCTGGTCCGCCGCGAACCCAGCCCCGGCGACCGCCGCGTCAAGAACGTCGTCCTCACCCCCGAGGGCGAGCACGCCATCGACGCGATCCGCGCCTCCATGCACACCACCCTGGCGGGCCTGGCCACCCTCGACGCCGACGACCGGGCCACGCTGTACGCCCTGCTGGACCGCGTCTTCACGCCCGGCCCCGCGGACGCCTGACCCGGCCGTCAGGCGGTGGATGTGCGGCGGGCCGTGGTCTCCCTGGTAATGAGGCGATGGCTGAGCGTGGTGGTCGCGGAGTCGCCCGCGTCCTCACCCTGCGCCGACTCGACGATGTGGCGGGCGGCCATGGAGCCCATCTCGTACAGCGGAAGGCTCACCGTGGTCAGACCGACGTGCTGGGCGACCCTGAGGTCGTTGATGCCCGCGACGGAGATCTCGCCGGGCACGTCGATGCCCGCCTGCCGCAGGGCGCTCAGCGCGCCGACCGCGACCTCGTCGTTGGCCGCGAGGACGGCGTCGGGCAGCGGCGGGCGCGCCATGAGCCGCACGGCCGCGGCGTGCCCGGCCTCGAAATCGAAGCCGCCCGGCACGCAGTGCGCGCCCTCGGCGAGGCCCGCGGTGCTCATGGCGGCGAGGAATCCGTCCCGGCGGTGCTGGGTGACGGTCATGCCGGGCGGTCCCTCGATGAACGCGATCCGGCGGTGGCAGAGCGAGACGAGGTGATCGGTGATGTCGTGGGCGGCGGCGCGGTTGTCGACGGTGATGGTGGGGCAGCCGAGGTCGCGGTCGGCCAGTGACACGGCGCGGATGCCCTCCTCCCGCGCCCGGCTGACGGCCTTGACGAGGTCCGGCGTCCGCGGGTCGTCGACGTAGCCGCTGCCCGCGAAGATCACTCCGGCGGCGCGGTAGTCCCGCATGGCCCGCAACCGGCCGATCTCCGTGTCGGTGCGCCGGTCGACGTTGGACAGCATGGTGACGTAACCGGCGCGCGTCGCCACGTCGTCCACGCCGCGGGCGATGACGGCGAAGTACGGGTTGACGATGTCGCTCACCAGGACGCCGACCAGGCCGCTGTGGGGCGAGACCATCGCGCGCGCCAGGGCGCTCGGCGAATACTCCAGCTTCGCGGCGGCCGCCAGGACCTTGGCGCGCGTCCTGGCCGAGACGGGATGGTCGGATCCGCTCAGCACACGCGAGGCGGTGGCGACGGCCACGCCGGCCTCCCGAGCGACGTCCACCAGTGAACTCACAGCCCACCCCACAGAATCCGGGAAACGTTTTCCCCAACTTGCCACAGATCGCGCCTGGTTAGCAACGCGGGCGTGCAACTATCCGGCGATTAGCCGGACTTGGCACTTGACGATTCCGCGTTCCGGGTCGCTAGCATCCTCGAAAAGGAATACGTTTTCCTAACCGATGACCTTGGAGGAAGCCATGCCGGCCTGGACACGTCCACACTCCTGGACTCATGCGAAACGCCTCACCACTGCCGCGGTCCTGTCCGTGGTGACCGCGACCGCCACCGCCTGCGGCGGCACCGGCACCCAGACCCGGGCGGACGGGACGCTCTCGTTCACCGTGGCGGTCGTCGAACCGGACCTCACGACCGTGCCGATCCTGGCGGCCCTCGACGCCGTCCGCCGCGAGGGCCACAAGGTCGACGTCGTCGAACTGGCCGAGCCCGAGCTGGCCGTCGAGGGCCTCGCCCAGGGCGACTACGCCATCTCGGCGGAGGCGACGGGGCCGGCGCTCAGCGCCATCGAACAGGGCGCCCCCATCAAGATCATCGCCGATGCCGTCGGCAACCAGTGGGCGCTCTACGGCAAGCCCGGCATCACGTCCTGCGCCGACCTGGAGGGCCGCCCGTTCGGGATCTTCAGTCAGGGCGCGGTGGCGACGGCCATCGCCAAGGACTGGGTGGGCGCCGAGTGCGGTGCCGGCGAGCGGCCCCGCTACCTCACGATCGGCGGCTCGGACGTGCGCGCCCAGGCCCTCGCCTCGGGGGAGATCGACGCGACGCCGCTGGAGATCTCCGACGCGGTCGCCCTGGAGTCCTCGGGCACGTCCGGCCTCACCAAGGTCGTCGACTTCGCCGAGACCTTACCGAACCTGCATCCGCAGACCGTGTACGCGAACTCCTCGTTCCTCTCCGAACACCGCCCCGTGGCCCAGGCGTTCGTCACCGCGCTGGTGCGGGAGCACGCCAGGATCAACGCCGACCCCCAGCACCTCGTGGATCTGGTGGACACCTATCTGCCGGAGGAGGACCAGGAGGACGTGGCCCGCGTCGCCCGCCGGTACAGCGACGCGGAGCTCTTCGACGCGGCGGCTCTGACGCGGCAGAACGTCCAGGGCACCATCGACTTCTTCGCCCGCGCCGGCGTGATCGGACGGGGCATGACCACGCGGGACGCGGCCGACCTCAGCTTCGTCCGGGAGGCGGCATGAGCGCCGCGCCGGCGCCCCGGGCGCCGCTGCGGCGGATCCTCGACGCCAACTGGCCCTACCAGCTCCTGACGTTCGCGCTCTTCGCCGCGGTCTGGGAGCTCTACGCCCGGCAGCGGGGCGGCCTCCTCCTGCCCGGCTTCGCCGAGACGGCCCGGGCCACGGTCGACCTGCTCGGCGAGGCGGAGCTGTGGCGGGCCCTGTACGTCAGCAACCAGGCGCTGGCGCTCGGCTTCGGCATCGCCGTCGTCGCCGGTGTCCCCGCTGGCATCGTCCTCGGCCGGTTCCGGCTCGTCGAGCGGTACGCCGACGTCTACCTCAACATCCTGCTCGTCACGCCGATGGCGGCGATCATTCCGCTGCTCGTCATGTCGGTGGGGGTCGGCCTGGCCTCACGCGTCCTGCTCGTCGCGGTCTTCTCGATCGTGATGGTGGTGGTGAACAGCCGTACCGGCGTCCGGCAGGTGGACCCCTCGCTCATCGAGATGGCCCGCTCGTTCGGCGCCGGCGAGCGGCAGATCTGGGCGCGGATCCTGCTGCCCGGCGCGCTCCCGGCGATCATGACGGGCGTTCGGCTCGGCATCGGCCGTGCGGTCACCGGCATGGTCATCGTGGAACTGCTCATGGTCTCCGACGGGTTGGGCGGACTGATCCTCACCTACCGCGGCCTGCTCAAGGCGCCGCTGCTCTACGGCACCATCGTGATCATCCTGGCGGAGGCGCTCCTGCTGATCTCCGTCGCGCGGTGGGCCGAACGAAAACTGACTCGATGGGCCCGTACGCAGACGACAGGAGGCGCCCAGTGATCAAGATCCGTGGATTGGGCAAGAGCTTCACCGGACAGGACGGCAGCACCGTCGCGGCGCTGCGCGACGTCGACCTCGACGTGGGCGCGCACGAGTTCCTGACCGTGCTCGGCCCCAGCGGCTGCGGCAAGACGACCCTGCTGAAGGCCGTCGCCGGGCTCGTCCCCTGGGACGACGGCGACATCCTCGTCGACGGCGCGCCGGTGCGCGGGCCGGGGCCCGACCGCAGCGTGGTCTTCCAGGACTTCGCGCTGCTGCCCTGGGCGACCGTCCTCGACAACGTCGCCTTCGGCCTGCGAATGCGCGGCGTCGGCCGGGCCGAGCGCGAGGAACGCGCGCGCTCGCTGATCGCCACGGTGGGCCTGACGGGCTTCGAGTCCAAGCTGCCCGGCGAGCTCTCCGGCGGCATGCAGCAGCGCGTGGGCATCGCCCGCGCCCTCGCCGTACGGCCTCGGGTGCTGCTCATGGACGAGCCGTTCGGCGCGGTCGACGAGCAGACCCGGCGGCTGCTCCAGGAGGAGTTGCTCTCGATCTGGGAGGAGCACCGGCCGACCGTCGTGTTCGTCACCCACAGCATGGAGGAGGCCGTGCTCCTCGGCGACCGCGTCGTCCTGATGAGCGCCCGCCCGGGGCGGATCGCCGACATCGTGCCCGTGGGCCTGCCACGGCCTCGCGCCGGCGACGTCGGAGCCCTCGGGAAGTCCGGCGAGTACGCCGAGATCACGGCGTACTTGTGGGACCGGCTCCGCGCCATGCACGCGGAGCACCGCCCGGCCGGGGCGGCCTCGTGAACGCCCGGGACGGCGTCGTGAAGGTCCGCAGCGACGTCGTGAAGGTCCGCCACGGCCTCGCGCACGTCCCGGCCGCGCCGGTCGCCCTGGCCGCGGGGGCCGCGGCGTGGGAACTCACCGGACGGCTCGCGGACGCGTCCTTCTTCCCTCCGATCAGTACGGTCCTCGCCCGCCTCGCCGAGCTGACGGGCGACGGCACGATCCTCCCCGCCCTGCGCGACAGCCTGGTCAACCTGGCCCTCGGGCTTGTCATTTCCCTCGTCGGCGGTCTCGTCGTCGGCGTGGCCATGGGCCGGTTCCGCAAGGTCGAGGCCGCGCTCGGCGTGTACGTGTACGCGCTGCTCACCGCGCCGTCGCTGGTCTTCGCGCCGGTCTTCTTCTCCCTGTTCGGGGCGGGCCGCGGCGCGATCGTCGCGGTGGTGGTGACGTACGCGATGTTCGTCGTCATCGTCAACACCGCCGCCGCGATCCGGTCCGTGCCCGCGCACCTGGTCGAGATGGCGCGCTCCTACGGCGCGGGCGAGGTGCAGGTGCTGCTGCGCGTCATGCTGCCGGCCGCCGCGCCCATGATCATGGCCGGTGCCCGGCTCGGTGTCGGCCGTGCCGTCACCGGCATGATCAACGGCGAGATGTTCATCGCGGTCGTGGGCCTCGGCCACATCGTCACCGAGGCGGGCGGGCGCTTCGACAGCGCGAGCGTCCTCGCCGTGCTCCTGGTCGTGATCGCTGTGGCGCTGGGGGCCGTCGCCCTCGTCCAGGCCGTCGACCGCAGGGTCACCCGCTGGGTTCCGAAGACATCGAGGGGACACCGATGAACAGCAACGAGGGGATACCGATGAGCGGCAGCAAGATCGACGCGTACAGCCACATCCTGCCCGCACCGTATTTCGCGCGCATGCGTGAACTCGCCGTCGACGCGGGCGCGCTCAAGCGCTGGCTCGAACTGTCCGCGCTGCACGATCTCGACGCGCGGCTGCGGATGATGGACGAGTTCGGCGACGGCTACCAGCAGGTGCTCACCCTGTCCTCACCACCGATCGAACTGCTCGCGGGGCCCTCCGAGTCCGCGGCCCTCGCCCGCCTCGCCAACACGTCGATGCGCGAGCTGTGCGAACGCCACCCCGACCGCTTCCCCGCGTTCGTCGCCTCGCTCCCGATGAACAACCCGGACGCGACGATGCTCGAACTCGCCCACGCCATCGACGACTTGGGCGCCCGGGGCGTGCAAGTTTTCACCAACGTCAACGGGCGGCCGCTGGACGATCCGGCGTTCCGGCCCGTGTTCGACGAGATGGCGCGGCGGGACCTGCCGATCTGGATGCATCCGACCCGCAGCGCCGCCTTCGCGGACTACGCCACCGAGGACACCTCCGCGTACGAGATCTGGTGGGCGCTCGGCTGGCCCTACGAGACCAGTGTCGCCATGGCCCGCCTCGTCTTCTCCGGCCTCCTGGAGCGGCACCCGGACATCAAGATCATCACCCATCATCTGGGGGCGATGATCCCGTACCTGGAGGGCAGGATCGGCCTCGGCTGGAGCGACCAGCTCGGCAGCCGCACCGCGGGCGAGGAGTTCGCGCGCCTGCGCCGCGAGCGGCTGCCGCGGCGGCCGCTGGACTACTTCCGCCGCTTCTACGCCGACACCGCGCTGTCGGGGTCCGCCATCGGCACGCGGTGCGGCCTGGACTTCTTCGGCACCGACCACGTCGTGTTCGGCACGGACTGCCCCTTCGACCCCGAGGGCGGCCCGCTGTACATCCGCGAGACGATCCGCGTCCTCGACGGGCTCGATCTGACGGACGCCGCGCGTGCGCGGATCTACCACGGGACGATCAGGCGCCTGATGCGGCTGCCCTGACCGCGGGCGCCGCGCCACGGCCGAAAGGCAGCCGGGAAACGGGGAATCCGACAGGAGAAAGGGCGGCCCGCCACGTATAACGGGGGCATGAGCGATCACTCCCCGGGCCGCGTCAGGCGCCTGCTCCGCACCCTGGACCACGCCGCTTTCCACAAGGTCGCCGCGCGGTCGTGGCCGGGCGCCGAGCGCGCTCTGCCCCGGCTGAGCCACAGTGCCAACCACGGGCTGCTGTGGTTCGGCGTCGCGGCCGGCATGTGGGCGGTCGGCGGCACCCGCGAGCGGCGTGCGGCGGTGCGCGGTGTCGCCTCGCTCGCCCTCGCGTCGGCGACCGTCAACACCCTCGGCAAGGGCGCGGTGCGCCGTACCCGTCCCGTGCTCGACGCGGTCCCGGTGATACGTCACCTGCCGCGCCAGCCCGTCACCAGCTCCTTCCCGTCCGGCCACGCCGCCTCGGCGGTCGCGTTCACCGTGGGCGCCGCCCTGGAGTCGCGCCGCTGGGGTGCGGCGATCGCGCCCGTCGCGGCGTCGGTCGCGTTCTCCCGCGTCTACACCGGCGTGCACTATCCGAGCGACGTCCTGGCCGGCGCGGGCCTCGGCGCGGGCGCCGCCTTCGCCGTACGCGGCCTCGTCCCCTCCCGCTCCCAGCTGCCGCCCCCGGCCCGGCCGCGCGCCGACGCCCCGGCGCTGCCCGACGGCGAGGGGCTGTTCGTCGTGGTCAACCCCTCCTCCGGCGCGCAGCCGCAACTGGCCGACCCCGTGCGCCAGTTGAAGATCGCCCTGCCGCGCGCCGAGGTGATCATCTACGAGCCCGACGCGGGGCCGCTGCCCCAGGTGATCGCGGAGGCGGCGCGGGACGCGGCCCGGTGCGGCGGCGTCCTCGGTGTCTGCGGCGGCGACGGCACCGTCAACGCGGCCGTGGTCCCCGCCCTGGAGTACGGCGTGCCGCTGATGGTGCTGCCCGGCGGCACCTTCAACCACTTCGCCGCCGACCTCGGCACCGAGTCCGTCACCGAGGCGTGCGCGGCCGTGGCGCGGGGAACGGCCGTCCGCGTGGACGTCGGCCGGGTCTCCCCGATCCTGGCCCCGCACTCCCCCGCCCGGGCCGAGGCCGAGCCCGTGTACTTCCTCAACACCTTCAGCCTGGGCTCCTACCCCGACCTCGTACGGCTGCGGGAACACTGGTCGCCGAAGATCGGCGGCCCCGCCGCCACGCTGCTCGCCGTCGGCCGGGTACTGCGGACCACCGAGCCGCTGCGCGCCGTCGTCAACGGGCGGCGCCGCGCGATGTGGCTGCTCTTCGCGGGCAACGGCGCCTACCGCAACGTGGGCATCGCCCCGGTGCGCCGCCACGACCTCGCCGACGGCCTGCTGGACGTGCGCATCGCCCACGGCGGCCACTTCGCCCGCACCCGCCTGCTCGCCACCGCCCTGGCCGGCGGCCTCGCCCGCACCCGCCTCTACGCCTCGGCGCACTCCCGGCACCTCGTCGTGACGGACCTGCCGGAGGGGACGCACATGGCGTACGACGGCGAAGTGCGGGACGCGCCCGCCGCGCTGCGCGTCGACAAGCTGCTCGAGGCGCTGACCGTGTACCGGCCCGTGGAGGAGCGGCCGGCGCTGGACCGCTGAGGCCCGGCGTAGGAAAGGTCGGTACCTGGGTCCGGCACGGCGCGCGTGGCGGCCCGGGAGTTCGTGGTCCGTCGAGCGGTACTCAGCGCCGGAGGGACGGAGGCAGTTCCACCCAGCGCCGTGGGATGTCGTGATCAAGTGCTTCCCGGCCATCGCTGATGCGCAGGCCGGCGGCGGCACAGGCGTAGGCGAGGACGTCGACGCCGTAGGGGAAGGCGTGCCGCCGCTGCCAGAAGCGGAAGTGCCAGTAGGCAGGCGGATCCGACTCGTCCGGGGAGAGCCCGATCTCCTCGCGGCCGACGAGGTCGCCATCGCGTGCCAGGGTGCCGAAGGTGCCGCCCTTGGGGTTGAAGTAGATGCCGTACGCCGCGGTGCCCCGCGATATCGCCCGCAGCACGGCGTCGTCGTCCGGCATGTATCCGTCTTGCGTGATCACGCAGCCGCCAGGAGCGCCGGGCACGCTTGTCACTCCCAGGTAGCGCAGGGACGCCTGGTGGTCCATCAGGTCGAAGGGGGCGTGCTCCTGGTCCGCCCTCGGGCACTGCGCGGGGTCGGCGCCCAGACGCCGGATCAGCTCGTCCTCGGTGAGACCCCGCACGAAGCAGATGCCGAGCCCTTCCGTGTGCAGCTCCTGCTCACCGAATGCCGTGATGAGCGCGTCCGCCTCCCGGAAAGCGGAGGCTTCCTCGGCGGGCAGCTGCATCGCCCCCGGCAGCCTCTCGACGAGCGGCGCGAGCGACGTGGTCAGCAGCAGCCGGCCCGGTGACCAGAGACCGGTCTGCGGCGTCCACACATCGGCCCCGGCCGCGATCAGCCTGCGGACGCTGTCCTCGTCCCCGTTGCAGGCCGCGTACCACAACGGGCTGTGCCCTTCGTCGTCGTGGGGGTCGGCCTCCGCGCCGTGCGCCAAGAGCGCGGCGACCGCTCCCACCGCGGCGTGCTCTGCGGCCCTGTGCAGCGGTGTGGCCTCCTCGCTTCCGAAACGGGCGTCGGGCGGCGCGCCCGCGTCGAGCCGGACCTGAATCAGCGACGTGTCCTTCCAGTCTTCGGAGCCGATTCCTTCCCAGTCGGCCCGGGGCACATAGCGCTGCCGTTCTTCCTCCTCATGGCGCAGCGCCGCGCGCTGATGCCCGGACAGAGGCGGAGCCAGGAAGCCGGGTGGCCCACTCATCTGGATCGTCGCGAAGGAACCCGGCTGCTCCGCCGGGTCCGGTGGCTCGAGTCCCGGCCAGACCTCGACCGCCTGCGCCGCCGCGGCGTGCAGTGCCGCGGTGTCGATCGGGGTGCGCGTCTCGGCGACGCCCTCGTCCGGCCATTCGACGACGAGATGCGCGATGCCGGGCGGCGGGAGTTCGGCCAGATACAGATCGACATCGGTCTTGAAAGTGGAACGGCGGGAGTTGTCCAGGCCAGGGTCCAGTGGAATCAGCCCGACGGCCTGGCCCGTGACGGTCGAGTGCGCTCGCCCGTCGGACCCGGTCCACTGCAGCAGCCGCTGTTCCTTGGCGTCCAGCGAGGTCACGCGGCGACCGTCGCTGAACAGCAGGCCGACGCGGAGCCCGGACTGACGGGTCGAGTCGGCGCTGCGCCAGCGGGTCGTGCGGAAGACGGACAGATGCAAGGTGGCCGAGCGTGGCCACAGCGACCAGCCCGTCATCACCACCCGCACATGCGGCCCGGCCCCGGCCGTCGCCAGATGCGACGAGAGCACCGGCGCGAACCAGTCGACCGGTGGCGCGTACCGGGCGGCGTCCTCTCCCGGAGGGGCAAGACGGACCAACGCCGTCCGCTCGCCGGGCGGTTCTTCCGGTAGCAGCAAATCGTCGAAGAAACCCATGCGCCGATCGTGGCAGAGGGGTCTGACACCGCCCGCCCACCGTCGGCGGGAGCCCGGCTCGGCATTACGGGCCCAGCCGGGCATCGGCGTCCGCGCTGTCCGGCCTCTCAGCCCAGAAGGCTCCCCAGCACCGCCACGCCCTCCCGGATGTCCGACGGGGTGCTCGCCGCGTAGCCGAGGACCAGGCCCGGCCGTCCCGGGCGCTGGGCGTGCCAGGACAGGGGCTGCACCTTGACGCCGCGCTCCAGTGCCGCGGCGGCCAGCGCGGTGTCGTCGCGGCCCGGCTCGAAGGTGACCGTCAGGTGCAGGCCCGCGGCGGCGCCGTGGACGACGGCGCCCGGGAGCCGGGCCGCGATGGCCGCGATCATGGCGTCGCGGCGGCCGCGGTGGCGGCGGCGCAGGAACCGCAGGTGCCGCTCCAGTTCCCCCGACTCCATCAGGTGGGCGAGGACGAGCTGGGGCAGCGCCGCGTTGCCGAGGTCGGCGAACCGCTTGGCGTCGACGAGGGCGCTCCGGTGGCGGCGGGGCGCCAGCAGCCAGCCCACGCGCAGGGCGGGCGCGAGGAGCTTGGAGACGCTGCCCGCGTAGGCGACGTGCTCGGCGAGGGTGGAGCGCAGGGCGGGCACGGGCGGCCGGTCGTAGCGGTGCTCGGCGTCGTAGTCGTCCTCGATGATCAGTCCGCCGTCCCGGGCCCAGTCCGCGAGCTCACGGCGCCTGCCGCCGTCGAGGACCACGCCGGTGGGGAACTGGTGGGCCGGGGTGAGCAGCGCGACGCGGGCGCCGGTGGCGCGCAGCGCGTCGACGCGGATGCCCTGCTCGTCGACGGGCACGGGCGGTGTCTGGAGGCCGGAGTTGTGCAGGTGCTGTCGTATGCCCAGGGAGCTGGGGTCCTCGATGGCGACGCGGGCGACCCCCTCGTCCCGGAGCACCAGCGCGAGCAGGCCGAGCGCCTGGGCGGTGCCCGCGACGATCAGGACCTCGTCCGGGTCCGCGGCGATCCCCCGGTTCAGGGCGAGCCAGCGCGCGACGGCGCGGCGCAGGGACGGGGTGCCGCGGGGGTCGCCGTAGCCGAAGTCCGACGGCACGAGTCCGGCGAGCACCGACCGCTCGGCGCGCAGCCAGGCCGCGCGCGGGAACGCGGCGAGGTCCGGCAGGCCGGGCGACAGGTCGATGCGGGCGGGCGCGGCGCGCAGCGCGTCGAAGACGCCGGCATCGGGCGGGGCGGTGAACAGCGGCGGCTTCCCTGACGTGCCGTCATCGGCGGTCACTCGCGGTTCTGTCACCCGCCGCTCCGTCGGGCGCGCGAGGGGCGCCGCCACCACGACGGTCCCGCCCCGGCCCCGGCCCGCCACGTGCCCGTCCTCGGTGAGCCGCCGGTACGCCTCGGTGACCACGCCGCGCGAGACACCGAGCTCCCCGGCCAGGACGCGGGTGGCGGGCAGCCTGCTCCCGGCCGGCAGCAGCCCGTTCGCCACCGCGTGCCGGATGTGCCGGGCCAGCCAGTCGGCCATGCCGCCCTTCGGGGCTTCGGCGGGGTTCAGCTGCAGGAAGTCGGAGGCGGCGACTTCCGTGGGCGGGCCGACGGTGGTTATGGACCCCTCAGAAGGAGATCCATTGGACCTGTTCATGGATCCATTGTGCCGGGAGAGTCAAGTCATGGAGTTCCTGCTGACCTCGCTCGTGCTCATCGTGACGCCGGGCACCGGAGTGCTGTTCACCATCGCGGCCGGCCTCGCGCGGGGCACCCGGGCCGGTGTGGTCGCGGCGGTGGGCTGCACCGTGGGCATCGTCCCGCACATGCTCGCCGCCATCACCGGCCTCGCCGCGCTGCTGAACACCAGCCCCTTCGCGTTCCAGACACTCAAGTACCTGGGGGTGGCGTACCTGCTCTACATGGCGTGGAAGACGCTGCGCGACAAGAGCGTCCTCGCGGCCGATCAGGACGGTGCCCCGCGCTCGGATTCCGACGTCATCGTGTCCGCCGTCCTGCTCAATCTGCTCAACCCGAAGCTCACCCTGTTCTTCCTCGCCTTCCTTCCGCAGTTCGTCGACAAGGGCGAGTCGTACGCCTTCCTGCGGATGGCCGAACTCAGCGCCTACTTCATGCTGGCGTCCCTGGTCGTGTTCGCCCTCTACGGGGTGTTCGCCGCCGCGTTTCGCGATCACGTCATCGGGCGACCGCGGGTCATGACGTGGCTGCGTCGCGTCTTCGCGGGCGCGTTCGCGGTACTGGGGGTGAAGCTCGCCTTTCTCTGACACCGCCCGCCCGAACTGCTTCCGCCCCCTCCCCCACACATCCGTCTCATTTCCCCTTCTCCCGTTTTCTCCGTTCTCCCGTTCTATCCCTTCTCTCTATCCCTTCTCTCGTTTCCTCCGTTCTCACGTCTCCCGATCGGAATCACCGTGCACTTCCAACACTCGACCGACCTCTGGCAGGACTTCCCCCACCTGGTCCCCGGAGTGATCTTCACGCGAGGCATCACACACGACGCGACGGTCGACCGGCCCGTCACCGAGTTCAGCGCGGCGGCCGCCGAACGGCTCACCGCGTCGCAGGAGAGCGGACTGCCCGAAGTCCAGGCGTGGCGGCGCGCGTTCTCGGCCATGGGCCTGAAGCCCACGCAGTACCGCTGCGCCTCCGAATCCCTCCTGCGGCGCTTCCGCAAGGAGGGTTCCCTGCCCCGCATCCACCCCCTGATCGACCTCTGCAACGCGGCGTCCTTGGCGTACGGCATCCCCGTCGGCGTCTTCGACGCGTCCCGTATCAGCGGGAACCTCGAAGTCCGGTACGCCGACGGGGACGAGGCGTACGCGACGTTCTCCGGCGGGACGGAGCGCCCCGACCCCCGCGAGGTGATCTTCGCCGACGACGCCCGCCGGGCCCACGCCCGGCGCTGGACCAACCGCCAGAGCGGCTACTCGGCCGTCCGGGACAGCACTTCGGAGGTCCTGATCGTCGTGGAGGGCCTGCACGAGACGGCGCCGGCGGACGTGCCGAAGCTGATCGCCGCGCTCGCCGAGGAGATGCGCACCCACTGGCCCGTCACGCCGCAGACGGCGGTGCTGACGCAGGCTTCGCCGCGGTTCGTGTGCTGAGACCGCCTGCGCTCAGGGCTCGCGGCGCCGCGGCGTCATCATCAGCGTGCTCGGCCGCACGGTGGCACGGGCCTCGGGCCGGACCTCCCGGCCCGAGGTGAGGTCCAGCCGCCACATCCTGGCCAGCGTGGCGATCGCCGTGGCGAGTTCGGTCATCGCGAAGTGGTCGCCGATGCACTTGTGCTTGCCCGCTCCGAACGGGAGAAAGGCGCCATCGGGCAGAGCGGCCTGCCACGTCTCGTCCAGCCAGCGGTCGGGGTCGAAGCGCAAGGGATCCGGGAACAGGGAGGCGTCCCGGTGCAGTGCGTGCTGGCAGTACGCGAGTTCCGTGCCGGGCGGGATCTCCCAGTCGCCGAGGCGGACCGCGGCGAGCGTGCGGCGGGTCACCAGCCACCCGGTGTGATGCAGCCGCAGCGCCTCGGTGATGACGTTGCGGAGGTAGGGGAGCCGGGGCAGGTCCGCGAAGGTCACCGCGCGTCCCTCGAGGACGTCCTCCAGTTCCTTCTGCAGACGCGCGTCCACTTCCGGGTTGCGGGCCAATTCGTACAGCACCCACGAGAGGACCGACGCCGTGGTCTCGGTACCGGCCACCGCCAGCGTGAGGACCTCCGAGCAGATCTGGTGGACCGTCATCGGCCGGCCCGTCTCCGGGTCCTCGGCCCGCAGCAGCGTGGAGAGCATGTCCCCCGTGTCGTGGCCGGACGCCCGCAGGCCGTTCACCGCGCCGCCGACGATGTCCCGTACCGCCGCCCGGGAAGAGTTGAACCGCCAGTTGGCCGGCAGGGGCAGCCGCTCCACCCAGTCCGGCAGCATGACGCGAGCGCCGACACCGTTCATCACCACCGACAGATCGCGCCGAAGACGACGGAACGCCTGCTCGTCCAGGCTCGAGGCGAAGACCGTCGCGGCGAGCATGTCCAGTGACAGCTTGACCATGGCCTCGCGGACATTGAGCGTTCCGCCCGGCGTCCATGCCTCGGCCGTGCAGACCACCTCGTGGCGCATCAGATCCACGTACCGCGCGATCTCGTCGTGCCGGAAGGCGGGCTGCAACTGGCGCCGTTTGCGGACGTGGTCGGAGCCCGCGGCGGTCACCACGCTGTCGCCGCCGAGGACTTGGCCCATCTTCTCGAAGAACCGCCCCTTGTCGAGCCCGGGGGCGAGGTCCACCAGCATCGCGCGGATCAGAGCCGGTTCATTCACGACGACGGTGGACTGCCGTGGCTGCAGATGAATTCTCACCAACGGGCCGTAGTCCCGCAGCGAGGCGATGAAGGCCAGGTTGTCACGCAGGAGGGGTATCGCGTGGCCGAGCAGCGGGAGGGCTCCCGTTGCCGTGGGGATGGGTGACGCCGCAACGGTGGTCACGTCGGCTCAGTACTCCTGAAGCGGTAGGGACAGTTCCGCCCATCACTTCCCGTCCCGACACCTGAGCAACCTGTGATCTGTGAGGCACACGAGCCGAGTTGGCCAGATCACAGCATAGATCGTTTACGGCCGGGGCAGCCTCGGATCGCACCTCGATCAATGAGCATGCCAAGCGTCCGCTCGTGGGCGCCGGGGGGAGCCGTACGAGCACACCCCTAGGAGAACGTGAATGCCCCAGGACGTCCGGTTCGACATCCCCTTCTCCACCCCCGTCAGCGAGCACCTCGACTACGCCCGGGACCGGCACCTGCGCTGGGTGCGCGAGATGGAACTGGTGCGCAGCCAGGCCGGTTTCGACGAGTATCTGACCTGGGACCTCCCCCAGGCGGCCATACGCACCTACCCGTACGCGTCGGCCGACGACATGGTCGTGCTGATGAACTGGTTCTCCCTGGCCTTCCTCTTCGACGACCAGTTCGACATGGCGCAGCCCGGCCGCGCCGATCGCATAGCGGACGTCGCACGAGAGCTGGCCGTCACACCACTGCGCCCCGTGGGCAGCGCGCCCCGCGTCGTCTGCCCCATCACGAGGGCGTGGGCGCAGGTGTGGGAGCAGCTGTCCGACGGCATGTCCCTGGCCTGGCGGACCCGGTTCGCGGCGTCCTGGGGGCGGTTCCTGGTCGCGCACTCCGAGGAGATCGACCTCGCTGCCGACGGCGTCACACTCGGCATCGCGGAGTACACGGCGTTCCGCCGGCGCACCGTGGGCATCCATCACAGCATCGACGCGGGCGAGCGCAGCCGCCGCTTCGAAGTGCCCGCGCAGGCCCAGGCCCATCCGGTGATGATCCGGCTGCGCGATGCCGCGGCGGACACCATCGGCTTCATGAACGACATCCACTCCTTCGAGCGCGAGGCACGGCGCGGAGACGGCCACAACCTCATCGCCGTGCTCCGCCGCACGCACGACTGCGGTTGGGAGGACGCCGTGACCGAGGCGATCCACCGGACCGAGGAGCGCCTGCGGGACTATCTGCGGCTGGAGTCCCAGGTGCCGCAGATGTGCGACCAGCTCCGGCTGAGCGACGACGAACGCGTGCGGGTGGGGATGGGGGTGGAAGCCGTCCAGCACTGGATCAACGGCAATTACGAGTGGGCACTCACCACGGGCCGCTACGCGGCGGTCAAGAACACTCCCGCGTCCGCGGCCGAGAAGCAGGGGCACGGCTCCCTCGACGACTTGCTGGGCGTCTGACACGTACGGGGGGTGCGGCCCGGCGTGGAGGACGCGGGGTCGCACGCGCCGTACACGGCACCTCGTGGGCTACGTCTCCTGAGCCGTGAACTCCACCGGCAGCCGATCGAGCCTGGCCTCCCAGGAGGAGGCGGTGACCGTGAGGTCCTCGGCCGCGGCCGCCAGCCTCAGCCCGTGCAGCCGGTGGATCAGGACGTCGACCGCCGTCTCGATGATGGCCTGGCCCACGCCTTGTCCCGGGCACTCGTGGGAGCCGCCGCTGAACGCCAGGTGGGCCTTGTTGCCGTGCAGGGCCGTCGTGACGTCGGGCCGGACCTCCGGATCGCGATTGCCGGCCGCCAGGCCGAGGACCAGCAGATCGCCCGCCTTGACCTGCTGGCCGCCGAGCTCCAGGTCGGCCGTGGCGAACCGCCCCGGGCAGACGGCCAGCGGCGGGGTGTTCCACATGACCTCTTCGACGACCGCCGAGATGTCGAGACGGCCGCTCACCACACCGGCCATGTGGGACGGGTGCGTGAGCAGCAGTTGGAGCACCCGGGCCAACAGGTTGCTGGTCGTGGTGTGCGCGGCGATCAGGACGAGCCGCAGATGGCTGAGGACCTCTCCCTCGTCGAGACCCGCGCGGTGCTCGAGGAGGCCGGTCGTGAAGTCCGAGCCCGGCTCGGCGCGCTTGCGCTCCGCGAGCTCACCGAGGATCTTCATGATCCGGTCGTTGTGTGCCAGCGCCTCCTCGCCCCCCTTGATCACCTGGGCGCAGGAGACGGCCAGCTGCCGCCCCTCCCCCTCCGCGAGCCCGAACAGCCTGGTCAACACGAGCATCGGCAGAGATTGGGCGTAGTCGGTCACCAGCTCGGCCCGCCCGGCGGACACGAAGGCGTCGATCTGCTTGTTGGCGAAGTGCGTGACGTGGCGTCGGATGCCGCGGCCCGCGGTCGCCTGCAGGTTGTCCGTCACCGCGGCGCGCAGCCGCCGGTGCGCCTCGCCCTCCTGGGAGACGCAGTCGGGGCGCCACCCCACCATCTGGATCAGCGGGGACGACTCCTCGATGCGGCCCTCCTTCCAGTCCCGCCAGATCCGCGAGTCCCGCGTGAACTGCCGCGGGTTCTCGAGAACCCGGCGGTTCTCCCGATAGCCGAGCACCAGCCAGGCGTGCACGTCGCCCTCCAGCAGGACGGGGGCGACCGGGCCGTGGTGCTCGCGCAACCGCTCGTAGACGCTCTGGGGGTCGGTCGACGCGTCAAAGCCGTACAGGCGGGTGAGGGAGTCCTGCCCGCCGTGCGCCACGGGGCAGCCCGAGGTGGTGGCCTCCTGCGGGGCGGCGGACGGGCCGGTGGGCCTGGGGGCGTTCATCGGGGCTCCAGAGTGGCCGCCGAGCGGTCCTTCAAGTGGTGGATCAGGGCGATGAGCACGTCACGGCTCGACGCCCGGTCCCGGGCGTCGCACGTGATGATCGGGGTGTGCCGAGGTACGTCCAGGGCGTCCCTGACCTCGTCGATCGGATGTTCCTTGGAATCGGGGAAGACGTTGAGGGCGATGACGAAGGGCACGTTCTGCCGCTCCATCTCCTCGATGGCCCGGAAGCTGGCGGCGAGGCGCCGCGTGTCCACCAGGACGACCGCGCCCAGGGCGCCCTTGAACAGGCCGTTCCACAGGAACCAGAAGCGTTCCTGCCCCGGCGTGCCGAAGAGGTACAGCACCAGTTGGTCGTTGATGCCGATCCGCCCGAAGTCCAGGCTGACCGTGGTCTCCTGCTTGTCGGCGATCCCGATGAGGCGGTCGACGTCGGCACTGGCCTGGGTCAGCGTCTCCTCGGTGGTCAGGGGCCTGATGTCGCTCACCGAGCGCACCATGGTGGTCTTTCCGGTGCCGAAGCCGCCGGCGATCATCACCTTGACCGAGCGGCTTTCGGCGGGCAGGGCGCCGGGTGCCGCCGGCTGGTCCGGACGGTCAAAGCCTTTCCAGGCCACTGAGTACCTCCTCAAGGAGCGCGAGGTCCGGCCCGCGACCGGATGCGGAAGAAGCCGGAATGGGGTCACGGGCCTCCACCCGGCCCGCCGCCAGCAGGTCGGTCACCAGCACCGCGAGAATGTTGAACGGCAGCCCGAGATGGGCGCCCAGCTCGGCCACCGACAGCGGATCGCGGCACCGGCGCACGATCTCCTCGTGCTCGTGCTGCATGCCGGGCTCGGGCGCGGCACGCGAGACGATGAGCGTCGCCACGTCGAGCCCCGCGGCCGGCCCGTCCGGTCCGCTGCGGCCGCCGGTGAGGACGTAGTAGCGCTCCAGGCCGGAGGGGTCGGCGGGCCGCTGGGGGCCGCTCATCCAGCCTGCTCCTCCCGGCGCGGAGTGGTGCCGAGCAGCTCACCCATCCTGCGGGCCAGGTCCCTCATCTGGTGACCGAGCAGCCCTTGGTCGAGGCCCTCCTTGGCCAGCACCCCGAGGTACGTCTCCACGCCCGCCCGCACCACGAACAGGTGCCCGCCGTCGACCTCGATCATCGCTAGCCGCAACTGGCCGCCATAGGCGGGGAACTGCTCGGCGACAGGCTGGGCCAGGGCCTGGAGGCCGGCGACCACGGCGGCGAACCGGTCGACGTCGTCCGGGTCGTCGGCGCCGTACGACGTGATGGCTTTGCCGTCGCTCGACGCCACCAGAGCGAAACGGATCTCCTGGATGCTGTCGGTCAGATCGCGCAGGGCCCAGCTCACGTCGGTCTCGTGCTGCGTCATGTGGCTAGTCCTTATCTTCCATGGATTCCATGGCTTCCGTGGATTCCCTGGCGTCCATGGAGGCCGTGGCTTCCGTGGACGCCGTAGCTTCCGTGGCTTCCGTGCGGGGCTCGTCGGCCGCTCGGCCGGCGGTGGCGAAGGCCGCCAGACCGGTGAACGACGCGTCCGGCGGCACGACGGGTTTGGCCACGGCCGCCGCCGGAGCGGCTTCCAGGTCCCCGGCCGCGCCCGTGGATCCGCCGCGCGGGGAGCTCCTGCGCCGCTTCGGCAGTCCTCCCGGAGTGGTGTCGAGGTCGGCCGCGGAGGCGTCCTGCGAAGTCGGCTCCGGCATCGGGGCAACGCCCTCCCGCGGCCCGGTCGGGGCGGACGCCACCTGCGGGCCGGGCACGGAGGAGGCCGGCAGCGGGCTGAAGTATTTATGGGGTACGACCACGACGACGGAGGTGCCGAGCCAGGGCGAATCCGCGAACGTCACCCTGATCCCGTACCTGCGGGCCAGCGTGCCCACGACGCGCAGGCCGAGGTGCGCGTCCTCGGACAGGCCACCGAGGCCGGGGCCCGCCGCCACGCCGTCGAGGGAGTCAAGGGCCTGCTGCTTCTTCTCGTCGCTCAGGCCCTTTCCGGCGTCCTGGATCTCGATGCCCACTCCGTTGGGCACCTCCTTGCCGGACACGATCACCGGCTCGGTGGGCGGCGAATAGCGCGCCGCGTTGTCCAGGAGGTGCGCGAAGATCAGCGTGAGGTGGTCCACCAGGCCGCCGTCGACGCCGAGTTCGGGCAGGTGGCGGACCTGTACGCGGTCGAAGTCCTTGATGCGTCCGATGCCGCCGCGCAGCACGCTCAGCAGACGCTGCGGCTCCTGCCACTGACGTCCCGGCCGGTCCGTGCCGCCCAGGACGCCGATGCTGGCGGCCAGACAGTCCGCGGGGCCGATCGCCTGGTCCAGTTCCATGAGCCCCTGGGCGATCACGGGCGAGCGGCCGTGTTCGCCCTGCATTTCGTGCAGGCGGCCGCGGATCTTCCCGGTCAGTACGTGCAGCCTGCTGCCGATGCTGATGACGGCGTGCTCGGCCGACGTGCTGCGGTTGAACTCCTCCTCGACGGCGATCAGGCCGGTGCGGAGAACCTTGCGCAGTGCCTTCCTGAACTCCGGTGACACATCGGTCTCTTGGGTCAGATCCGGCAGGACGTCGTCGATCGCCTCACCGGCGCGCAGCCCCTTCAGGGCCGTGGGCAGGAAGTCGTCGCTCAACCGGGTGACCAGTTCCTGCTGCCGGTTCAGGCGCCACTGCCATGCCTTGACCTCGTCGGCGAGACGGGCCTCGACGGCGGCACGCTGGGCCGCGTGCTCGCGCTCCAGCGCGGCGACGTGCTGCTGCCACTGCTGGGCCTGCTCGATCCGGACCGCCTGTGTCTCGGCGGCCGCGCGACCCAGTTCCGCCCGCGAACGCAGCAGCAGGCGGACGCACAGCGAGGCGGTCGCGGTCGCGCCGAGGCCCGCGAGGGCCAGGGGGACGCGCGTCTCACCGGAGTCGGCGACCGCGGTGGCGACCGTGCCCGCTCCCAACCCGAACGGCAGCAGCCACCAGGCGCGCCAGGTCTTTGATCCTTGGGCCGCCGCCGGTGGCGGAGTGGCAAGTTCCATCTGCATCCTCAAACCAACGCGATCGAACAGGAGACAACCAGCACATGGCCGCGCCCGGGTACCGGAAGCGCGCCCGGAATCGGCGCCGCCCTCCTGGTCACCTGCGTGTTCCCCCCATACGTAAGCGCGACGGCACGGCACGCCGCGACGCACAGCAATCACGTCAACACGCCACGCCGTCACGGAGCTTATCGGGTGAACGGGGATGTGGATCAACCTGCTCCGGTCCGTCCTACCGAGCAGTAGGAGGACTTTCGGCCGAGAACATACGGTGGCCGCGCGGAGCTGCGTTCGCCGGCTGAACCCATGTGCCATGAGGTCTCGCGGGGCTTTCCGGCGGGCGTCAGCGCCTACTTCAGAGGGCGGCCACTGGGCGAGAGGTCTGATTCACCATGGAGTGTGCGTCCGCAAGCTTGTCCATTTCCAGGCGGTCCCGCGCGGACGGGCGCTACCGTGCGCGGCCAACTCGGGCCGGACAAGGGCGGATACGGACACCCTGCCGCAACCTCCCGCCGTGTCCGGCCCTCACGGCCCGTACTCGACCAGACCTGTGGGCGCCACCACCCGCCGCGGCGGCATCGGCGCGACCGGCCCATCGTCCGCCTTCTCCCCGCCCGCCGGCGCCGCGCACCCGCCCCTCCGTTCCCGTATCCGCTCCACCAGCAGCCTCCCCGCCGTACGCCCCAACTCGTCGCTGTCGTAGGCGACGAGGGTGAGCGGCAGGCCGAGGGCGTCGGCGAGCTCGAAGTCGTCGAAGCCCGCCAGGGCGGTGTCCGTCCCGGTGGCGCGGATGGCGCGGAACGCCCCTATGGTGTTGCGGTTGTTGGAGCAGAACAGTGCCGTCGGCGGGTCGGGCAGGGCCAGGAGCCGGGCGGCGGCGCGCTCCGCCTCGGCCGGTTCGGTCTGGCCCTGGCTCACCAGGCGGGTGTCGGCGGGCAGGCCCGCGTCCGCGAGGGCGGCGGTGTAGCCGCGCAGCCGCTCCGTGCCGGTGTAGACGGCGGGCGGTGAGCCGAGGAAGCCGACGCGGCGGTGGCCGCGCGACAGCAGCCGGGCCGTCGCGTCGCGGGCGCCGCCGAAGTCGTCGACCAGGACGCAGTCGGCGTCGAAGCCGTCGGGCGGGCGGCTGGCGAGGACCACGGGCACACCCTCGGACGCCGCGGCGGCGAGGTGGCGCTGGTCGGAGCCCGCGGGCACGGCGATGATGCCGTCGACGCGGCGGGCCACCAGGTCGGCCACCAAGTCCCTTTCGCCGTCCAGGTCCTGGCCGGTGTTGCCGATGACCGTCTTCAGGCCGTCGGCCGCCACGACGGAGTCCACGCCGAGCGCGAGCCGTGAGTAGAAGGGGTTGGCGAGGTTGGTGACGACCAGGCCGACGAGGCCCGTGCCGCGGCCCAGGCGGAGGCTGCGGGCCACCACGTTGGGCCGGTAGCCGAGTGCGGCGGCCGCCGCGCGGACGCGGTCGCGGGTCGCGGGCAGCACGCGCGGGTCGTCGCGCAGCACGCGCGACGCGGTCATGGCGCTGACCTCGGCGCGCTCGGCGACGTCCCGGAGCGTGGGGGGCTGCCCGGCCCTGGAGTCCCGCCGAATGGAGTCCCGCCGTTCGGGCATGGGCTCGCGTTCCTTTCGCTCGCGGGCGACGCGTCGACTCGTACACCGCTGCCGTTCTCGCGGGGCGCGGTGGCTTGTGCTCCCCTATCGTCCCCGCAGGGCGCGGTGGCTTGCGCTCCCCTATCGTCCCCGCGGGGCGCGGCGGCACGCACGCCCCGATCGTCCCCACCGGGCGCGACGGCTCGCACGTCACAACGCCCGCACCTCGCGCCGGTGCGGGCCGGGCGGCTCCCCCACCGTGCGGGCGACTCCCCCGCCGTGAAGGCTCACCCCAAGTTCGTGTACACCCCCGCCCCCACGAGCCCCGCGCCCTCCCCCAGCGCACCGACGCGCAGCGTGACCGGAGTATCCCCCAACGCGCCGCGCAGCGGGGGCTCGACCAGGTCCCAGGAGCGGGCGAGGCCGCCGCCCACCACGAGTGCCGTGGCCGCGAAGTCCCGCAGGTGCGGGGCGAGGGCCCGGCCGAGCGCGGTCAGGGCCTCGTCCAGGACGTGGGCGGCGCGCGCCTCGCCCGCACGTGCCCGCGCGGCGATGTCGGCCACCTCCGCGTCCCGGTCCCCGTACCGGGCGAGGAGTGCCCGCCGAGACACCACGTCCTCCAGCGGCCGCCCCTCGGCCTTCAGCAGGTCGACGCGGCCGAGCGGCGGCACCCCCGGCCCGTCCCGGCGGACGTCCCCGTCCACGAGGAACGCCGAGCCCACGCCCGTGCCCAGCGTGATGCCGACGCAGCGCCGGTGCCCGCGGGCGGCGCCCGCCGACCACTCGCCGAGGGCGAAGGCGTGCGCGTCGTTCAGGAAGACGGTCCGGGAGGGGCGCGGCCACACGCCGTCGAGGAGGACCGAGCCCACGTCGATGCCGTACAGGTCGTCGAACTTCCCCACGCCCTCGAAGCGCGCGACGCCCTTGTCGTAGTCGAAGGGGCCGGGCACGGCGACGCCCCACACCGCGCCCGCGGGGGCGTCGATCTGCGTGGCGCAGCGGACCACCGTGCCGAGGACCTGCTCGGCGGTGCCGCGCGGATTCAGGGTGCGGTGCGCGCGGCGCAGCACCCGCGCCCGGCCCGTGTCGACGAGCGCGGCGGTCACATGGCTGCCGCCGATCTCGAGGACCGCCCTCATGAGCGGCCCGCGTCCGGACGGGCCACGGCGGAGCGGCCCGCCGCCGAAGAGCCCGTGTCCGCCGACAGCCGCACCAGCGCCTTGACCACCTTCGCGCCCCCGCCCCGCGCGGCGATCCGGTAGGCCCCGACGGCCGCCGGCACCGTCAGCGTCTCCGCGTACGCCAGCGCGTGCCGGTCGCCCGCCGCCGCCTCGATCTCCACGCCCTCGCCCTCGACGACGTTCAGTACGTGGAAGCGGCCCGCCGTGTCGTCGTCGGCGACGGCGCCCGCGTCCAGGTCGTAGCGCCGTACCTCGTAGAACATCTCGTCGAGGGCGCCGATGACCTCCTCGTGCCAGCCGTCCCCGGAGCGCAGGAGGCGGGGCTCCTGGACGAGTTCGCGGGCGACGGCCTCGCCGCGGCGGCGGGTGTCGAGGTTGGCGAGGCCGTGTTCGTAGGGCAGTTGGCGGGGGCGGCCGTCGGCGTCGGGGCGCAGCCAGTCGTAGAAGCGCAGGCTGTAGAGGTAGGGGGTCGCGCTGATCTCCAGGACGAGGTTGCCGGCGCCGCTGGCGTGCGGGGTGCCGGCCGGGATCATGAAGAGGCGGCCCTGTTCGGCGGGGAACGTCAGGACGTGGTCCGCGGGGTCCATCGGCACGCCGTCCTTGGCTGCCTCCTCGACCTCCTTGCGGAACAGGTCGATGTCGGCGTCCTCGCGCAGCCCGAGGAACACCCGGGTGCGCGGGCTGCCGAGCGTCATGTAGTACGTCTCGTGCTGGGTGTAGGGCCAGCCGAACCGCTCGCGCATGTACCGCTCTTGGGGATGGCAGTGGACCGACAGGTCACCGCCGTCGACGGTGTCCAGGTAGTCGAAGCGGATCGGGAAGGACGTACCGAAGCGGGCGTGCGCGTCCGCGCCGAGGACCTCCTCGGGGTGCAGGACGCACAGGAGCTGGAAGGGGATCTCGGCCTGGAGCCCGGGGCCGGTCCCGATGAGGACGCCCGCTTCGGGGGCGATGAGTTCGTAGCCGAGAGCCGTGTTGCGGGCGCCGGGGTTGAAGCCGAGCGCACGCTGGGCCCAATGTCCGCCCCAGGGCGTCGAGTTGAAGTACGGCCTGGTGCGTACCGGCTGCCGGGCGAGGGCGGCGAGCGTGGCCCGCAGGCCGGGCCCGTCGACGTACACGGGACGGTCCGGCTCCTGCGTGTCGAGCCAGGCGTCGACGCGTGCGGCGAGGGCGTCGCGGTGGCGGTCGAGCATCGGCCAGTCGACATAGAACAGCCGCCGCAGGTCGGGGGCCGCGTCGGGCAGCCCGAGGTTGCGTCCCGTGCCCGCGGCGACAGCCGCCTCCGCGTGCCGCTTGGGTACGTCGGCGTACCACAGGACGTCGTGCGGTACGAGCGAGGCGCCGGGGCCGTGCACGAGCAGCAGGCCGTCCTGGGGCCCTTCCCCGCACGGGAGTTGGTCGAAGAGGTCGCTCAGGGGGTTGGTGGCGAGCTTGCAGTAGTAGGGGTCACCGATGCCGTCGTCGGTGCGGTGGCGCACGTCGTGGGGGGAGGCGTAGTGCGCCTGGACGTCCAGAGTCCGTACGGGCACGGCGAGGTGCTCGGTCAGGCGGGCGGCCAGGTGGGGGAAGTCCACCGACGGCGGCCCCTCCACGGCCAGCGTCGCCGGACCGTCGGGCAGGTGCGCGGCCACGGCGGGCCAGCCGGAGGCCATCACGGCCCCCGGCGCCGGGCCGTAACGCGGGTCGAGCCGGTACACACATTCTCCTTACCGCTGACAGCCCCTCAGGGGCGTACGAACAGCACCGCCGCCGTACCGAGGGCGGGCACGTCGACCATCACCTCCCCTTCCGCCAGCGACAGTTGGTCCCCACGGCCGCCCAGATAGCCCGCCCGGTACGCGGCGCGCGCCGGGAAGCCGATCCGGACGGCGCACTCCACCCGCTCCTCGGCGAAGGACTGCAGCCGCAGCAGGGTCTCGCCCGCGCGGGGCGTCGTGGCGCCGACCAGGCGGATCCGGGGGTCGGCCAGGCGGACGAAGGAGTGGCCGGCCGGGGCGTCTCCCCCTGCCCCCCGGGCCCGGACCGCCCGCAGTGGCCTGCTCCACGCCGCCGCCGTCCGGGTCCCGAGCCCGGACGGCGTCGGCGCGCACGCGAGGCTGTAGCGGAAGGTGAACTCGAAGCCCTGCTCGCTGGGGAAGTTGGTGTCCCACAGGTTGTTGTGGATCCAGGAGTAGACGGTGGCGGGCTCGTCGTGGCCCATCGTCTTCGGGAACGGCGCGTAGGGCAGCGCGACGTTGCCGAACTGCACGAGCGGCGCGTCCTGCGTGGACCAGGCGACCGCACACCCCTCGTCCGCGAGGGTCACCCAGCGGCGCACGGCCCGCATGTGGCGCGCGGATCCCGGCACCACGGGCAGGCCGGTGCCGGTGACGCCGCCGGATGCCTCCATGCGGACGGCCGGGTCGTCGAAGGCGAAGGGGAACGCGAAGTAGGCGCTCTCCTTGCCCAGGGTGCGGTCCTTGTCCAGGCGGTTCTCGATGTCGAGGCGCGGCACGCCGCGCGGCAGGGTCAGGGTGACGCGCAGCCGGTTGGCGCCGGCGGGGCGCGTCTCGTACGTGAGCGACTCGGCGGTCGCCGTGGAGGTGCGGGCGATCAGCGCGGCGGGCGGGGCGACGGACCGCTTCCCGAGGTGTTCGAGGCGGTCGGAGGCGGTGGTGCGGCTGGAGTTGTGGTTGAAGGCTCCGGAGGTGGTGTAGCTGTCGTGGAAGTAGCCGTTGAAGCCGACGACCAGGTCCGTGCGGACGAGTTCACGGCCGGTCGACTTGTCGATGACCGAGGCGACGCAGGCGTGCGCCAGGTCGACGCGGACCGTGAGGTGTTCGTTCTCCAGGAGGGTCGGCTCGGGGTGGGCGAGGGCCCGCGCGGCGGTCTCGGCGGGGTCCTCGCGTTCGGTGCCGCCGGTGGGGTTCCAGCCGGTGGCGGCCTTGACCACGGTGGTCCCGCCCGCGTCGGGGGCGGCCTTGTCGTCGGCGGTGACGTCGAGACGTACCCAGCCGGCGGCCGGCACGTCGTCCACGCGCAGCACGAGGAACCGCCCGGCGTCCCGGTGGTCGTCGTTGCTCTGCGGCCGTTCCTCGTGGGTGAGCCGGGCTCCCGTGCGGGCGTCGCGCACGGCCACCGGCTGTTCCAGGGGCACGCTGCTCTCCGGCAGGAAGATCCGTACGACGTCGGTGCGCGGCCAGGAGCAGGTGTTGACCACGTGGTACGTCGCCAGGGCGCCCGGCGTGGCGGCGAGCCGCTGGCCGAGGCGGGCGCTCGCCCGGTGCAGGAGGGCGTTGCCGTCGTCGTGGGCGCGCAGCGCCTGCCCGTACTTCCAGTGCCACTGGTGCTCCCCGGAGTGGCCGCCCTCGTCGCCGTGGGTCCACGGGTCGCCGGCGCCCCAGGTGTGCTCGTCGAAGAGCGACACCGCTTCGTAGACCCCGGCGGCGTCACGCGTGTCGTCCTCGGCCCCCGTGGCGTCGAGGAGGGCGGCGAACGTGCCGATGGTCTGGGCGTCGGCGACCACGGACTGGGCGGTGCGGGCCAGGGACAGCGGCCTCGCGCCCGCGCCCACGCCGTCGACCCACCAGTCGGTCCAGTCGCCCTCGAAGGTCGCGATCTCGCCGCCGAGCCTGGCCTCGGCGTCGCGGAAGAAGTCCTCGTTGCGGGAGAGCCGGAGACGGGGGAACGCCCAGGTCTCGTTCCAGCGGCGCACGGTGTCGGCGATGACGCGGCGCGGCGGCGCGTTGTCGCCGAACTTGCCCTGGACGCGCAGGTGCAGGACGTCCCAGGGGTAGGGCTCGCGTTTGATGTCCTCCTTGTCCATGGCCCAGCCGAAGATGCCGCCCGGGTAGGGGTAGGGGTGGCTCGCCAGGGACGTCAGATAGGCGGGCAGCAGGTCGTCGACGTCGGCGTACGCGGTGTCGAAGCCGAGCAGCGGGCCCTCCATGTACGCGAGGCCGTGCGGGGTGTCGGTCATCCACACCAGGACGCTGTTGCCGCTGGGCGCCCGCCAGCGGAACAGCCGCGGCAGTTTCTCGCCGCCGACCAGGTGCGGCACCGAGCGGCCCGCCCAGTTGTGCGCGACGGAGAGGTACTCGACGCCCGCTCCGGCCAGCGCGTCCACCAGGCCCACGACCGCGCCCGGCACATCGGTCTGCATCGCGGAGGTGAAGCGCACCCCGTAGCGGTCGCGCATGTCGCGGGCCGGGCGCAGCAGTTCGTGCAACTCGTCCGTGGAGCAGGTCTCGGTGTGCAGGTTGAACGGCAGCGCCGTGAGCTCGATACGCCCCTCCCCCACCCGGCGTATCAGCTCCGCGACCTGCTCCACGGGACGAGAGTCCGCCCACTGCCGGAAGGACCACAGCGACTCGACGCACCAGCGGAACCGGGACTCTTCCGGCCAGTCGTCCGTCGCCCGGGTCAGCTCCAGGCAGGAGTCGAGGAAGGACAGGTGCTCGTTGAGGACCTGCCCCTGCGGGTCGGTGTATCCGATGTCGAGGTGCGAGTGGTGCACCAGGTGGATGGTCCACTGCCGCTGCGGTGTGAGGGGTACGGTGATGCCCTCGCCGCCGCCCGGCAGGCGCACGGTGACGCGGGTGGGCGTCTCGACGGCGGGCAGCAGCAGCCGCACGGAGTGGCCGGGGCCCGCGACGCGCTCGGTGCGCAGCGCCGCCCCGGACTCCGTCCGCACCTCCAACTCCCCCGGAACGGCTGCCCCGTTGACGGGCTCGACGCGCAGCGACTGCAGCAGGGCGCCGTCGGCGGCGTACCGCATCAGAGGCTCCTCGGAGAGCCGGAGCACGCGGCCGTCGAGCGTGCCCTCGGCGCCGGCCACCGAGGCGCGCAGGCTCGCGCGGATCCGGTCGTTGTCCCAGTCGGTGGTGCGGACCAGGGCACGTGTCGTCATGCGGATCTCTCCCGGTGGTCGTGGGTCAGCGGGTGGAGGCGGTGATGCCGCGCAGGAACAGGCCGCGGAACACCAGGAAGAGCAGGAGCGTGGGTACGGACACGACGAGGGCTCCGGCCAGGATCACCGGGGGGCCGCTCGACGCGTACGACGCCTTGAGGGTGGTCAGGGCGGCCATCACCGGCTGGACGTCGCCGCTGCGGCTGAGCGTGATGCCGAGCAGCAGGTCGTTCCAGACGGCCGTGAACTGGAAGATGAAGGCGGCGCCCAGGCCCGCCCGCATCAGCGGCAGGTGGATGCGCCAGAAGATCCGGGTGAAGGACGCGCCGTCGATGAGGGCGGCCTCGGTGAGCTCCGGCGGCACCGTGGTCATCTGATTGCGGATCAGGAAGAACGCGAACGGCACCGCCCAGGCGACGTACACCAGCATCAGGCCGAGCCGGGTGTCGTACAGGTTGGCGTCCGCGTACAGGCCGAAGAGCGGCGCGAGGAAGATCTGGAGCGGGAACAGCGTCCCGGAGTAGATCAGCCAGAACCAGAACGCCGGCCGGGGAATCGGCAGGACGACGACGGCGAACGCCGCCATGGCCGCGACGAGCACGGCGACGAGGCCGCACACAACGGCGTACAGCAGCGACGCCTCGAAGCTGTCGCCGATCCCGGCCTTCTCCCAGGCCGTCTCGATGTTGTCGGCGAGGGCGAAGCCCTGGACGGTCCAGTCCGGCTTGCCCGCGTACTCGGTCGCCGGGGTCAGCGCGTTGACGACGAGCAGGTACAGCGGTACGAGCCAGAGCACGACGCATCCGGCGACGAAGAGGGGGCGCGCCGCGCGTGCCGAGCGGTGCACGGCGCGGTCCATCACGTGATTCTCGGTGGGCTGCGTGACGCGGCTCATGGTGGCCTCCTCAGCTCTTCGCCCAGCCCGTGTCGGGCATCTGGCGGCGCAGGTACAGCCAGGAGGAGGCGACGACGATCACCGAGAGGACGAGCGCGATCGCCGAGCCGTAGCCGACGTGGAACAGCCGGAACGTCTCGCGGTACATGGTCAGCGCCAGGGTCTCGGAGGAGCGGGACGGGCCGCCCTGGGTGAGGATCCAGATCATGTCGAACGCCTTCAGGCTGTTGACGACGGCCATGCCGACCACCACGACGGTCACGGCACGCAGCTGCGGCAGCGTGATGTGGCGGAACATCCGCCAGCCGGTCGCGCCGTCCAGCTCCGCCGCCTCGACGGTGTCGCGGGGGATGGCCCGCAGGCCGATCGCGAAGAGCACCACGTTCAGGCCGGTCGCCTGCCAGGTGCCGGCGACGATCAGCGACAGGGTGTTCTGCGGCCACTCCAGGAGCCAGGTATGCGCCCACGAGTCCAGGCCGATTCCGCGCAGCACCTGATTGACGGCGCCGTCGGAGGTCAGCATGAAGTTCCACAGCACGGCGGTGGCGGCCGGGGAGAGCGCGAAGGGCAGCACGATCAGCATCCGGGCGAGCCCGCCGAACCGCGGGCGGTGCGTGGCGACCGCGATCAGCAGCCCGAGCAGGACCGGCAGCAGCAGCGTCCCGGCCACCCACATCAGGGTGTTGAGCAGCGAGCGGCCGAAGATGGGGTCGTCGGCGAGCCGCGTGTAGTTGTCGATCCCGGTGAAGCTGCTGGTGAAGCCGTTGTCCTCGAAGAAGCTGCCGTACACGCTGCGGAAGAACGGGTAGACGAGGAGGACGCCGACGAAGGCGAAGGCGGGCAGCACCCAGGGCAGTGCGGCCGCCGGCCCGCCGAGCCGGGCGCCCGGGCGGACGGCCTGGTGGGGCGTGCGGGTGGGGACCCGGCGGCGGACGCGGTGCGCCTTCGCTTCCGCGGGGGCGGGGGCGGCGATCTCCGTCATGTCCGCTCCGCCTCCCGCCACACCTTCCATGCCTCGTCGGCCCGGTCCTGCATGGTGCGCAGGACCTCGCGGTACGAGGACGGGTTCAGCAGGAACCCGGCGAGGTCGTCGACGGTGGCCTCGACGAGCTCGGGCGGGCCCTGCTCCCAGAACCGGTTGAGCAGCCAGAGACGGTCGCCGCGCACCTTCTCGGCCAGCGCGGCGACGACGGGATTGGCGGCGGGGACCTCCGGGTTGGGGCAGCCGTCCTGGAGCGCCTGCGAGAAGGCCCTCATCACGGCCGGGTGCAGCCAGTTCCTCGTCGCCCGCAACGCCTCCGCGTGGTCGGGGCCCTTCACGGTGGCCACCAGGGCGCTGGACTCGAAGATGACGGACGGCCGGGCGTTCGGCTCGGCCATGGGCAGCACGAAGGCGCCGACGTTCTTGCCCGGCTTGCCGCCCGCTTCCATGAGGGTGGAGCCGAGCCAGGTGCCGCAGGGCAGCATGCCGACCTTGCCGTGCACGACGGCCGCGGCGGCGTCGGTGTGGTTCATGTCCATCGGCGTGAACCAGTCTTTGTCGAAGAACGAGGCAAGGGTGCGCAGGGCGCGTTCGGCGCGCGGGTCCGTGTACTTCTCGCGGCCGTTCATCAAGTCGTCGTAGAACCGGGGGTCCTGGCGGCTGAGGATCTCCTGGAACCAGATGAACGAGGGCCAGCGGCCGTCGGCGGTGCCGTGCAGCGGGGTGACCTTGTTCCGCTGCAGCCGGTCCGCCACGGCGAGGAAGTCGCCCCAGGTCCGCGGGGGTTGGACGCCGTGCTCGGCGAAAACCTCGGGGTTGTAGAAGAACACCCAGTACGCGAGGTTCATCGGCAGTCCGTAGACACGGCCCCGGTACGTGAACGCCTCACGCAGCGACCGGTCGGCCCAGCCCCTGGCGACGGCCGCGTCCCACTGGCGGCTCAGGTCGGCGACGCCGCCGGTGCGGGCCAGGTCCCGCAGCCGGTAGCCGGACCAGTACTTCAGCATGTCCGGGGCCTTGTTCGTCCGCAGCGAGGACTTCACGACCTGCTCGAACGACTCCAGCGACGGGTTGACCTCCGGGACGAGACGGAGTCCCGCGACCGACTTCATGGCCGCCCCGGCCGCGGCCATCGGCGCCGACCAGGCCGCGCTGTCCCCGAACACGGCGACCTTGCCCGGCGGTTGGCCCTCGGCGGTGCCGCAGCCGGCGGCGAGCGTGCCGGCCGCGGCGGCTCTACCTGACATGGGTGCCCCCACAGGTGGGTCCCGGGCGTCCGTCCCGGCCGGTGTTAGCGTTAACACAAGCGTGATGGAGCGTCGTGGCGGCGGGGGTGGTTGTCAAGGGCGGGCGGGGAAGTTGGGGGCGGATCTGGTCAGTTGGGGGGCGGGGGCCCGGACGCCAGGCGGGGCCGGGGTCCCGGACGCCGGGTATGCCTGCGGGTTCGCGGACGCCGGGCGGGGGGTGCCGGTAGTCAGGACGCCAGGCGGGTCCTGGCCCCGGTAGGTCACCCACGTGAGGGTGGTCGCCGGGGGTCGCCCGGTCGCGGCGTCGCGGAAATCCGGTTGCCCGGGCCGCCGTCCGGGCCACACGATCTGCCCATGTGCCTCGCGTCCTTCGCCACCCCGCTGCCGCCGCCCGCCTCCGCCTCCGCCGACCGTCCGGCGAAGGTCCAGCAGCAGCCCGGCCGACCGTGGAGGCCCTCGCTTCCTCGCCGGTGACCGGGCACCTGGTCGCGGGGCTGCTCGCCGGCTATGGCATCGCCATGCCGGTGGGCGCGGTCGCGGCCCACCTGGTCGCCCTCACCGCCCGCACCTCGCTGCGGACAGGCGTCTGCGCGGCGCTCGGCGTCGCGACAGCCGACGGGCTGTACGCCCTGGTCGCGACGGTCGCGGGCGCGGCGGCGGCGCCCGTCGTCACCCCGCTCATGGGCCCGCTGCGCTGGGTCTCCGCCTGCGTCCTCATCGCCCTGGCGCTGCGCTCGGCGGCGACGGCCCTCGCCCATCACCGCCGCGCGCAGACGGCGGCAGAGGACGCCGAGGACCCGCCGTCCCCGGCGCGGGCGTACACCAGCCTCCTCGGCATCACGCTCCTCAACCCCACCACGGTCCTCTACTTCGCCGCCCTCGTCGTCGGCAGTCGGACCGACGCGGAGCCCGACCGTCTCGGGCAGGCGGTGTTCACCCTGGCCGCCTTCGCCGCGTCCGCGAGCTGGCAACTGCTGCTGGCCGGGGGCGGAGCGCTCCTGGGGCGGGCTCTGACCGGGCGCCGGGGACGTCTCTGTACGGCGCTGGCGTCCAGCGCGCTGATCATCGCCTTGGCGGTGCATCTGGTGGTGGCGGCACCTTGACCTGGACCGGCCCTCTCCCGGCCCTCTCCCGGCCCTCCGGAACCGCCCCCGAGAGCCGGGCGTCCCTACGTCGTACACCTGCATGATCACGACCGAGCTCCACCGACCCCGAGCACCACCGGAACCGAGCACCACCGCAAGGAGATCCCCCGATGACGGGAACCGCCGCCCGCCACCTCTACCTCGTCCGGCACGGCGAGGCGACACCGGACGAGTCCGGGCTGACCGATCGCGGCCGCCGTCAGACCGTCCTGCTCGGCGAACGCCTGCGCGGCGTCCCGCTCACGGAGATCAGCCACGGCCCGCTCCCCCGCGCCGAACAGACGGCCCGCCTGATCCACGCCCAACTCGACGGCACCGCGCTCACGTCGTCCGAAGCCGCCGGGGACTACATCCCGCACGTGCCCGCCCGCGACGAGCTGCCCGAGGACGCGGCCGACGCCGTGCTCGACCGCGTCGCCGCCTTCCCCGCGGACGAGCGGGACCGCGGCCCCGCCCTCGCGCGGGCGGCGCTCGACCGCTTCACCGGCCCCGTCACGGGCGACGAGCCCCGCCACGAGCTGGTCGTCACCCACAACTTCCTCATCGGCTGGCTGGTCCGCGCCGCCCTCGACGCGCCGCCGTGGCGCTGGATCGGCCTCAACCACGCCAACGCGGGCCTCACCGTGATCCGTTACGCGCCCGGCCGCCCCGTGTCCCTGCTCCTCTACAACGACACCGGCCATCTGCCGCCCGAGCTCCGCTGGACCGGCCTGCCGCCGGAACTGCACGTCTGAGCCCACGCAGTCGTATGACCCGTACGGGCCCGCGGCCCGTCAGTGCGCGTGCGGCTCGCGCCGGTGTGTGGGGCCGTGGCCGTTGGCGCAGTGGGGCGTGGCGGGACCGGCCCCGGCAGAAGCGGGCACGGCGGCGGCGCCTGGCGCGTGGTCCTCGTGGTCGATCTGCAGCGTGGTGTGCGTGACGCCGTACGCCTCGGCGAGGAGCGCGTCGAGGCCGCGGCGTACGGCGTGGCAGTCGCCGCCGGGGTGGACCATGACGTGGGCGGACAGGGCGGGTTCGCCGGACGTGATGGTCCAGATGTGCAGGTCGTGGACCTCCGCCACGTCGGGCGCCGCGGCGAGCCGGTCGCCGATGGCGTCGGGGTCGAGGCCGGCGGGTGCCGCTTCGAGCAGGATGCGGCCGGAGTCGCGGAGCAGCCCACAGCCCGCCTTCACCATGAGGACGACGACGAAGAGCGTGGCGATGGTGTCGGCGCGGGCGAAGCCCGTGGTCATGACGACGACACCGGCGACGGCGGTGCCGATGAACGCGAACAGGTCGTTGAGGATGTGCTGGTAGGCACCCTCGACGTTCAGCGATGCCCGGTTGGCCTTGGACAGGCACCACGTCGCGGCGAGGTTGACGGCGACGCCGGTGAGCGCGGTGGCGAGGACCATCCAGCCGGTGACCTCCGGCGGGTGCAGCAGCCGCACCACGGCCTCGTACGCGAGCCAGACGGCGGCCAGCAGCAGGGTGAGGCCGTTGGCCTGGGCGGAGAGTATCTCGACGCGCTTGAGTCCGAATGTGTACGTGCCCTTGGCGGGGCGTGCGGCGAGGCGCATCGCGACGAGGGCGAGGACAATGGAGAAAGCGTCCGTGAGCATATGGACGGCGTCGGACAGCAGCGCCAGCGAACCGGACACGAACGCGATCGCGGTCTCCACCGAAATGAAAACGCCAATCAGTACAAGCGCGAGCGAAAGCCAGCGCCGGTCGGCGTCGGCAGAGACGCCGTGGCTGTGCCCGCCATGGCCTCCCGCCTGGTGGTCGTGCCCGTCGTGGTGCGTGTGAGCGTGCCCCACAGGAAATTCCCCCAAGGTGTCGCGGCGGCCAACTCACGGCAGTCAAGCGCAGATTGACGCAGCTCGCAAAGGCTGCATCGGTGACCGTTTTCAATGCCGGAAATGGCGGCCGCGTTACCTTGCCGGAGGCAGCGGAATTCCCCCTCCCCGGCGACAACGGCCGATTAATGACGTTTGGTTTGGTGCGCGCGGATGCCGTCCGACAGGCTCGGCGGCCCGCTGGAGGCCGCGCAGTCGCAGCTCGGCGGAGGACAGGCCCGCGCGCCAGCCGGAGTCGTCCCCGCGGAGGAAGCCGACCAGCTCGCCGAGACGCAGGGCCATGGCGCCCACCTCCCGTCGTACGTGGTGGTGGGGGCAGCCCGCCTACGGCGGATCAGCGAGAAAGATCAGGAAGCACGCCCTGCTCGGACATGAGACCTGGCGGAGAGTGCTGGCCGCCGCCCCTGGTCGTCGGGAGGGGCGAAATGGCGAGCCAGCCGCGACTCGGTGTGAAGCCCCGTGACCGGGTCGGCTTCGCCCGCATCGAACTTGGGCGGGCGGCCGCCGCGAGAGACTACAAGGCTCGGCACACGGTCGAGTGCGGCATTAATCGCCTCAAAAGGCATCGTGCTGTGGCCACGAGATACGACAAGCTCGCGGTCCGCTACGAGGCAACCGTCCTCGTCGCGGCCATCAACGAGTGGCTGTGACCAGCACGTTGTGTCAGCTGTCTCGGCCTTGCCATGTGGTGACGCAGGCTTCGTTCCCCTCCGCGTCGGCAAGCACCCAGAAAGCGGGGGCACGGGTCGCGGACACGAGCCGACCCCCAGCTGCCAGCGCGGCTTCGATCCGCCGGGGTGCCTCGTCATGCGGAACACTGATGTCGATGTGGATGCGATTGCGCTGCGGACGCGCGCGGTCCATTTGCTGGAACCAGATGGCCGGGCCCTGCCTGACCGGGTCGACGAGGGGATCCTCCGCTCCCTCGGCGCCCGCCTCATCGGCATAGCCCAACACCGCCTTCCAGAACGGTCGAATCCCGGCGATGCTCAGGGCATCGATTGCGATCTCCAAAACCTGGACGGACCGGGGCGCCCCGGTTCTGAGTCCGGGCTCCGGCAGAAACCCGGACTTGTCAGCGGTGGCGGATATCCGACGCGCGAGTTCGATATCCCGGGTAGTAACGGCTGCGTGGTCCAGCGACTGCAGAGTGAAGACGGCCAGATCGGGGCGGACATCAACCCAGAGATGACGGTTGGCGTCGTCGCCACACACTGCGACAGCGTCCGCTGCCAGGCTCATCGCTTGAGTCAACGTCCCGACCAGAACCGACGTTTGCAAGGCGCCCAGCAAGTAGCGCCACCCGAGATCCTCGACCGCCTCCGACGCTTCCTGCCGACTCAGTATCTGCTCCATGACCTCATCCTTGCAGCCCCACCGTCAGCCCCGCCTGCCGGTACTTCCGATACACGCCCTAGCCAGGCCGTGGAGTGCGCGATCGAGCGCTCCTGCTTCTCCGAGAGCTGGGCCTCAGCCGTCACCATGGCGGTCCCGGAGACGGTCGAGGAGCGTCCCGAGGGATCGCGACGGCCCCGGCGTTCGGCGGCTCGGGGAAGGTGTGCTCGTTGAAGTCGTTCTCCTTGCCTCCGAAGGAATAGACGGTGCATGGCGATGACGCCGCTCGTCCTGCCGGAGCGGCCGAGCTCGGCGGCGATCTCGTTGCGGCCCTTGCCTTCGGCGTGGAGACGGCGGACGGCCTCGAGGTCGCGATCGGTGACCGGGCGAGCTTTACCCATGACGGCCACCTCCTTGGAGAACGAGGCACAGAGGTCAACTCCCCTTGATACATTCGGCGTTGCCTTCTCTTCCAAGGGGGGAGATGCGGCGGGAGCCCTCAGCAGGGATCCCGTTGCATCAACCAAGAGGAGGTGAAGGTATGGCCGACAAGAAGTCGACCGCGACGACCATGTGCGCGGACATGGCCAGGCGTGTCCTGGCCGCGTTGAGCGCTCGCGCTCTGTGGGCAGCGATCGTGTATTTGCTGCACCGCGACATGTGACGTCGAGGGCCCGCGGTGCTCCCCCCATGCCGTGGGCCCTCCTGCAACTCAGCAGGCGGTTGGGCTCGGATGCTGGCATGCGTGGGCCCGGCGGAAGAGGCAGATCAGCGCGGAGCCGTCGCCGGAGAGGGCTTTACCTTCGGTGGCGCACATGTGGTACAGCGCCCACCCCTGGGCCTCGACGGCTTCGTGTCGCGAGCCCACGAGCGGCCAGAAGAATCCGAAAATTGACTGCCACGGTCGGTCCAGCGGCCCTGCGAGACAATTCGTCCGCAGCGGTCCGGGTGGGTGTGAAGGTCAACGTGGCGGAGAAAATTGCGCCTAGGGATCGATTTGCGAAGATCAGAGCACTGTTGTCTTGCGGGTCAGGCCATACCGCAATCATGTTGGCCTGCTCAGTTCTCTCTTGCTCTAGTGCCAGTTGAGACTGCTTGATTTGCCCTCTGGATGCCTCGATTCCGACCCAGCTGACCACTGCCGTGACGAAGAGGCCAGCGGCTGCCGCGAGGGCGGCTAACTGATTAGGCCAATGCGGCTCGGTGCGGGCGCCGGCCCGCGAGGCCCGGCGGGCAGCGCGCCGTTCCCTCCAGCCGGGCGGTCGCGAGGGTGCAGGTGCAGCACCACTGGATGCAGCTGCTGGAGTGAGCGGCCCGTCGCACGCTGGAGGCATGGCCGCTGCCCCGATAGTCGTGCACCCGCCGTCGCCCACGGGTGGCCGACGGGTGACGGTGCGCAGGCAGATCCTTGGCCTCGCGCACAGCGACCGGGACGTGTTCGGTTCCTGCGCCGGGTGGGCCTGCCGGACACGGAGGGGCTGCCTGATGACCCGTCGTGGGTGACGTGGCGAGCGCCCCAGCCTTGCCCCGGTCTTTCACACGGGCTCGTCGCCCGCCACGGCCTGCGCGGGGCGGATCCCGGTGCCGAACCGGCAGGCCCCGTACGGGATCCCGTTCGTCCTGCACACCGGCATCCGGCGGGAGGACCTTCCCCAGGAACTGGGCTTCGGTTCTGGCATGACCTGGCCCGCGACGGCCGGACGCGCCGCCGGTCGACCGCGGCTACGACACGGCGCGCCAACGCGCCGTCAGCAGGTGGTGCCCGGGGGGCGGTCCGGGGAGGTCGGTGTGCGGTGCGGCGGCGAGTCCGCCCAGGGCGATCGCGATCAGGCGGCGCCGGGCGGCCCGTGCCTCCGCGGTGAGCGCGTCCTCGCCCAGCTCCTCGATCTGCTCGACCAGGGGAGACCGGCCCAGCTGCTCGATGAGGAGAAGGATGTCGGTGGCCGTCACGTCCCCGCGGAGTCCGCCACAGGCGTGCGCGCGGTCCACGAGGGCCTCGAAGTCCCGGTCCACCGCCGACGCCAGGTCGGCCGTGGGCGGGGGCAGTGAGGTCAGCTTCCTCAGCGGGGCGAGTGTTCCCTGGCCGTACTCGACGCTCTCGATCACCAAGTCCTGCAGTCCCTGCCAGGGGTCGGGGTGGTCGGCGGCCGTCTGCACGGCCGCGTTCCACTGCTCGTTCGACAGCACCAGCAGCCGCTCGTACAAGGCGGCCTTGCTGCTGTAGCGGCGGTAGAGCGTGCCCATGCCGACGCCGGCGGCCTCGGCGATCGCATTGACGGAGGCGCGCTCGCCGTCGCGGGCGAAGACCCGGCGGGCGGCCCGGAGGAGGGCTTCGTCGTTGCGGGCGACCTCGGCCTGCCGGGCCAACTGCCGTTTGGAGACGTTCATGCCCGCCATTCTAGACCTTGCGGAGCGATCTGCTCCGCAGTACTGTCGTCAGTGTGCGGAGCAAATTGCTCCGCACTAAGGGGGGCGAAGGATCCCATGAACTCGAACAAGACAGTGCTGGTTGCGGGAGCGACCGGACACCAGGGCGGCGGCGCCGCCCAGGCGCTGCTCGCCGACGGCTGGAACGTGCGGGCCCTGATCCGCGACCCGGACGCGGCCCCCGCCCGCGCCCTGGCAAAGGCCGGGGCGACCTTGGTACGCGGCGACCTCGACGACGCGGAGTCACTTGCCAGGGCTGCCGCGGGCGCCCACGGCGTGTTCAGCGTCCAGCCGCTGGCCGTCACCGAGGAAGAACTGGCCACCGAGGTCCGCCGCGGCATCGCCATGGCGGACGCCGCCCGGGCCGCAGGGGTGACGCACTTGGTCTACAGCTCCGTCGACGGCGCCGAACGGTCCACCGGCATCGACCACTTCGAATCCAAGGCCCGCATCGAGGAGCACATCACCGCCACCTTCCCGATGGCGACGATCCTGCGACCGGTGTTCTTCATGGACAACCTGCTGTGGTACGCCGACGCCGCCGACGAACGCGTTCTGGAGCTGCCGGTGATTCCCGGCCGCCCCATGCAGATGATCGCGGCCTCGGACATCGGCCGGATCGCGGCCGCGGTGTTCGCCAAGCCCGAGGCGTACCTCGGTGCCCGGCTGGCGATCGCCGGAGACGCGATCAGCTTCGAGCAGGTGGCGACCACTTACCAACAGGTCACCGGGGTCCCCACGCGTCTGATGGCCCAGCCGATCCAGGATCGGATGTTCGAGTGGTTCGCCAAGGACGGCTACCGAGCCGACATCCCCGCCCTGCGCGCCGATTTCCCCTGGCTGCAGCGCTTCGACGCCTTTCTGGGCGAGGCCCTGGCCCCCGCTCATGCCCGCACCTGATTCCCACCTTTCCCACCTCGAGGACCGAGAGCGAGATCGTCGTGAACACCGAATACGCTTCATCCGCCGACGTCAGCGCCGTCGCGCAGGTCGTGGCCGCCGTCGAGAGAACCCAGAGGGCCAAGGATGCCGAGGGCTTCCTGTCCCTGTTCCACCCCGATGCCCTGTGGACGACCGCCCACGGCAAGGTCCTGATCGGTCTCGACGCCATCGCCGAATTCACCCGCGCCGTGCTGCCGAAGAGCGACTGGGACGGAAACGTCACCTACGAGGTCGTCCACACCAGGTTCCTGCGACCGGACGTGGCGGCCGTCAAGGTCAGGCAGGTCTACCACGCGCCCGACGGCGATTCGGAAGGCGCCCCGCTGTACGTCATGACCAAGCGGGACGACGGGACCTGGCTGCTGCACGCCTGCCAGAACACCCCGGTCCGAGTCGACTGAGCGACGCCACCGCGCCGCGCCATGGCGCGGCGACAAAGGGAACCGCAGCAATCACCACGATGAGGAGCGCACTGTGTCCGCGCGCGTAAATCTTATGGGCGACAAGATCGCCGGCAAGGCCATGAAGGGCATCAACACGGCGAGCATGGCTGTGATCAACAGTGGCCTGCTGCCCAGGACCACGATCGACCTGGTGCTGTTGCGGGTGAGCCAGATCAACGGTTGTGGATTCTGCACCGACATCCACGGGCAGGATCTGCTGCACGCCGGGCAGAGCGCCACCCGGGTGAACCTGGTCGCGGTCTGGCGCGAGACCACGGTCTTCACCGACGAGGAACGGGCGGCCCTTGAACTGGCCGAGCAGGGAACCCGGATCGCCGACGCCGCCGGTGGTGTGCCGGACGATGTATGGGCGAACGCCGCAAAGTACTACAGCCCGGAACAGCTGGCCGCGCTCACGTGCCTGATCGCGCTGATCAACGCCAGCAACCGGCTCGGCGTCATCGCCGCTGTGCCGGGCGGCAACTACACGCCCGGCCAGTTCACCGGATAGACGGTGTGAGGCCGACCGCCTCCGAAGGGGTCTCCGTCGATCGACGGAGACCCCCAAGCACCGTAGGCCGCGACCCGCTGGGCCGCCTGGGCCGGGGTGAGGACCCGGTCCTTGACGTGCAGGACGTAGCCGACCTGCTGGTGGTACGAGCGGGGCCGGGTGCCCGGCTGGCCCGCGAGGTCGGCCACTGGTTGAAGTTGATCGACATGGGGCGCTCGGGCAGATACGCGGCGTCGTGGGCGCCGAAGCGCCGCCCGTCGGTGGGGCTCGGGCTTGTTCCGGGCGGTCTTGCGCATCCACACCAGCGACCCGGCCACCATCAACCCCACCACAGTCAGGCCGAGTTGGCCGGGGGCGGTGCGGTACCAGTCGGTGTAGGAGACGCTGGTCAGCCCGAGCGTGATGACCGCGAGGGCCAGCACGGTGACGTTGCGGACCTTACGCCGGGTCCGTGCCCGATCGGAGTCCAGCTTGCGCAGGTCCTTGGCATTGTCGGACTTGTTGAAGGCCATCTCCTTGATCACATTTGCCAGGCCGCGGCCGCGGGCCTGGGTGGGCGGCAGCTCCGCCAACAGTCCCGGCCCGCTGCTCGGCGCGCGCCGGACTCAGCTGGTAGGCGGTCGGCGCAGCCCGCCCGCCACCGGGGCGCGGCGCGAACAGCTGCGCCAGACACAGGGTGCCGTCCTCACCGCGCCCTCGATCATCCGGTGGGCGGTCTCCGCGGTGATCCCGGCCATCGACAGGCGCAGCCAATTTCACCGTGATCGTGACGCGCCGCGGTGCCGGTTCTTGGCTCAATTTCGCTGCCTCTCGTGATGGCCCAAAAAGAGGGTCTGAGGGCGGCATTCCCCAACTACTTTGACGCCGTATCAGCGGCTGCGAGGCCGAGGGAGGAAGGCGAGGAAGTGGAATCCCTTGCGCTCGTGTCGCGCGGTGAGGCGGCGGTAGCCGAACAGCCACGAGAGCGACCGCTCGATCTTCCAGCGGTGCCTCCCGAGCCGCTCGCTGAAGTCGATCCCGGGGCGGGCGATGCACGGGACAATGCCACCTGTTGCCTCGGTCCAGGCGGTGAAGCGGCGATGTGCCGTGGCCGGGGAGACCCCGAACCTCTCCGCCAGATGCCGCCGGGCGCACCCGCTGGTGAGGACGTACACCGCGGCCGTGAACACCGCTCGCTCATCAACCGGAGCGGTCCCACCGCCCTGTGGACGGGCGGAGAAGGAAGGTAGCAACGGAGCGACCGACCCCCACAGTTCGTCAGGCACCCACCGTTGTGACAGATCAACACCCACGGCCCGACATCACGCCGCATCGAGCACCACCACGCGAGACCCACTCTTACGAAAGACCCTGATCACGGCTGGGGTCCGGGCCGGCACAGTCATCAGCGTCTACCCATCATCCGCCCAGCCCCTGTTCGGGCTCGCGAAGGGAACACTCATTGTTCGGCGTGGAGATATTACGCAAGCTGGGACTTCCAGAGCAGGACGACTACAGCCTCAGTTGTTCACCTCATTCTTTCCCGGATGGTGCCGACTTCCGGATTGAAGTACCGGTTGTCAACAGTTTCAACACCTTCCGAGCGCTGGTGAAGCAGGCTCGGCACAGGGGCATGACTGTGAACAGAGTGACTGAGACGGTCGGTCTCTTCCGGCACACCAGAGAAGAACTGGCCGACTATCTCAGGCTGGCCGCGGACGAAGGCATCACCACGGTTTTCTCGGTGGGCCCGCGCGCCACGTACGACACGAGCCCCACCCGACTGACTCCGCACGGCAGTTTCCTCGGGTACCGGCTGCGCGGGGTCGACCAGATCCGGCGCGCGCTCGACGACGTGCTGCGCGGCCTCGAATTGGGCTGCCGGTCGTTCGTCGTGTACGACGAGGGATTGCTGAAGACGCTCGGGCAGGCCAGGAAGGGGGGTCTGCTGCCGGCAGACACCACATTCAAGGCCTCCGCGCACCTCGGCTACGCCAATCCGATCAGCATCTCGATGCTGGAGGAACTCGGCGCCGACAGTATCAACCCGGTCAGGGATCTCTCGCTGCCCGCCATCGCGGCTGTCCGGCAGCACATTGCCGTGCCGCTCGACGTGCATACCGACAACCCGCCGTCATCCGGCGGGTTCATCAGAACATACGAGGCGCCCGACATCGTGCGCGTCGCACGGCCGGTATACCTGAAGACGGGAAATTCAGTGGTCGGTGCGCACGGCCAGTTCACCAGAGCTGAGGACGGAGAGAGAATGGCAGATCAGGCATCCATCACGCTGGAGGTGGTGCAGCGGTTCGCATCCGAATTCACGCAGAGTCCTGCGGGGGCACCAGCACCGGTAAACGCGGTTTCCACCCGAGTTGCGGGCGAGGAGACGGCCGGGTGCTTACGATGACGCATCCAGCGCTGGTGGCCACCCTGCTCGATGGTCCGGTCATGCGCAGGGGCAGCGGCTCCTGGCTCGTCGACATCGAGGGAAACCGCTATCTGGACTGTGTCGCGGGGCCTGGTGTGCATCTGCTGGGTCACGGTCATCCGGCGGTGATCTCGGCAATCGAGCGGCAAGCGCGTGAACTCATTCATTCGAGTTTCCAACTCAATGAACCGGTCATCGAATTGGCGGAGGAACTCACCAAACTGGCCGGTGACTCGTTTCAACGGGTCTTTTTCGCCAACAGCGGCTCCGAAGCGATCGAGACCGCGATCAAGCTGGCCAAGAAGTTCCAGGCTGCTCGTGGCAGGTTCGGCCATTCCATCGCCGCGCTGGAGAACGGTTATCACGGGCGGTCCGGTATAGCGCTCGCGCTCACCGGGATGAACATATACAAGACTGGTCTGCCCGGTTTCAGTCTTTATCCGGGCATCGTGCACCTGCCGGTGCCCCGAACCGGCGAGGTGGACCTCGACGAGCTGGGACGCCAACTGGACGCGCGGTCCCAGGACGACCTGCTCGCCGTCGTCGCAGAACCGGTGCTGGGGGTGGGCGGGGTGATCGTACCGCCGGATGGCTTCCTCCGTGCGCTGCGGGAACTGTGCGATGCACGGGGTGCGTTGCTGATCTTCGACGAGATCTTCACCGGACTCGGCAGGACAGGCACGACGTTCGCCTTCGAGCGCTCCAGAGTACGGCCGGACATCCTGGTGGTCGGCAAGCCGCTCGGCGCCGGCTTACCGGTCGGCGCCGTCCTGACCCCGGACGACCTCGGCTCATGCTGGGCACCCGTCGACCACTCGACCACCTTCGGCGGGAACGGCGCCCTTGTGGGCGCGGTGGGCAAGGCGGTGCTCGGTGAGTTGACCGCGGGCGGCCTGGCAGACGCATCGGAACGAGCGGGCAACCAGCTGATGGACGCGCTGCGTTCCGCGGCGCCGGATGACGTCGAGGTGCGCGGGCAGGGACTGCTCGTCGGCCTGGAGTGGCGGTCATCCGATCAGGCCATGGCGTTCCGGCGCCAGATGATGGCGCGCGGCGTCCTCGTGGGCATCGGCGGCCAGAAACGCTCGGTCGTGCGTCTCACCCCGCCGCTCAACATCACCTCCGAAGACCTCAAGCTCCTGGAGAGCACCACGCTCGCCGTGTTCGACGAGGTGGTGCGCCGGTGACCGCGGATGTGCTCGACAGGTCGGCCGCGGCGGCAGCGGCACGGTTGACAGGAGAAGAGAAGCGCGCTGCCTTGCACGCGGTGGCGGAGGCGATGGCGGAGCGGTTCGGCGAGATCGCTGCGACCAACAAGGAAGAGTTCGCACAGGCTGAGCGGGCAGGCTCTGTCACGGGCAAGGCGCTGCGGCGGATGCTGGTGGAGCGCCCCAGATTCAACCGGATCATCGACGGCGTCCGGTGGCTCGCCGAGTGCCCGGATCCGGTGGGAGAGATCTCTGAACTCCGCCCGCAGCCGAACGGCCTCCTGGTCGGCCGGATGCGCGTTCCGCTCGGAGTCATCGCCGCCGTGTACGAGAGCCGTCCCGAGGTGACCCTTGAGGCCTCGGCGATGGCGCTGAAGAGCGGCAACGCCATCGTTCTCCGGGGTGGCAGGGAGTCGACGCGGACGAACCGGCTACTGGTGCGGATCATCCAGGACTGCCTGAAGGACGTCGGTGTCCCACCGGGCATCACCCGGTACGTCGACGATCCGTCACGGGAGGCGCTGTGGGAACTGCTCAGCGGCGACAACCGGATCGACCTGGTCGTGGCCAGGGGCAGCGACGCCTTCATCGCTGAGGTGCGGCGGCGCTCGCCCTGGCCGGTCGTCGCGTCCGGCGGCGGCAACTGCCACGTCTACGTAGACGAGTCGGCGGACCTCGACTCGGCGACCCGGATCGTGCTCAATGCGAAACTCTCCGCGCCGACCATGTGCAACGCGGTGGAGACCGTGCTGGTGCACGCCGCTCACGCGCCGGGCTACGTCAGCGAACTGGTCGCCGAACTGCGCCGGGCCGAGGTCGCCGTGCGTGGCTGCCCCCAGGTGTGCGCGGCTGCCCCCGATGCCACCCGGGCCGACGACGAGGACTGGTGCACGGAGTACCTCGGTCCGACCGTGGCCATGCGCGTGGTGCCGGACCTGGCGACCGCCGTCGACCACATCAACACGTACGGCACCGGGCACTCGGAGGCGATCGTCACAGCCGACCTGGCGAACGCCCGCGCGTTCCAATACACGGTGGACGCAGCCGCCGTCTTCGTCAACGCATCGACCCGGTTCACCTACGGCTACGAGTTCGGTCTCGGCCCGATGCTGGGCATCTCCACGCAGAAGCTGCACGCGCGGGGGCCGATAGGCGTCACCGATCTCACGTCGAGAAAGTTCGTCGTGACGGGTGCCGGTCAGTTGCGGACGGCGCCATGAGCGGGCCGGCAGGCGACGGGCTGATCGCCACGATCCGCGAGCGCCGCCCGCTCGTACACATGATCACCAACCTGGTGTCGATGGCTGCCTGTGCGCAGACCGTGAAGTCGCTGGGCGCCGCGACCATCTTCGCGCACGCGGCCGAGGAGGCGACGGAGATCGCCGAGACGGCGGACGCGGTCGTGCTCAACGTCGGGACCTCCGTGCCGGGGATGGACCGGACCGTGCTGCGGGTGGCCGAGGCATGTGCGGCACGGTCGATCCCCGTCGTCCTCGACCCGCTGGGCTCCGGGGCCAGCCGGTTCCGCTCGAACCTCGCCAGGGCGCTGCTCGACACCGGAGCCGTCCGCATGGTGTCCGGCAATGTCGCCGAGCTGGCGGACCTGTGCGGTGTCCCGTCGGTGATACGTGGCGCCGACGCCGTCAGCGCCACAGCACCAGCGGATGAGATATGCCAGAAGCTGGCGGAGTCCGCCCAGGTCACCGCCGCCGTTTCCGGCCGCACCGACTACGTCGGCGACGGACGGCAGCTGGCCGCGATAGCCAACGGACATCCGGTGATGGGGCAGGTGGTCGGCACCGGCAGTGCACGGTCCGCGGTGCTCGGCGCCTTCGCGGCCGTCGCGGGTGAGGACATGTTCACCGCGACGGTCACCGGAGTCTGCGTCTACGGCATCGCCGGTGAGCTGGCGGCGGCCACCGGCCGGGGACCCGGATATTTCCTGCCCGAGCTCTGCAATCAGCTGTCCGTCATCGATGACGAGGTGGTCGCGACCCGGTCGCAGGTCACCACATCCGCCCCCAGGGAGGCACCGTGAAGTGGGTGGAGTGGCTGCCCGAGCTGACCAGGATCGGTGACGACGGGCTGCGGGACAGGACGGTCGACGTGCTGACCGAGGCCGCGCGACGCGGCGGCTGGGCCGACCCGAGCCTCATGTGGTACGTCGAGGAGACCGCGTCCGGCGCGCCACCGGCCGTCCGCACGGAGGTGAAACTGGTCGATCACCTCCGGCTGGTGGCGGCTGCCGCGGCCGACATGGCGGAGCAGTGCAACCGGGTTGTGGGTTCCCGCACCGTGGTGGACCACGTGCTGGCCGGCGGGCTGCTGCACGACGTCGGCCTGTTCGAGCTCTTCAGGCCGAAGAGCCCGGCCGAACCGGCGGTGCCGGTGCTGCGTCGACCGCTGCTGCTGCGCCACCCGTACACAGGCGCGCGGCTGGCCGAGGAGATGGGTCTGCCGGCCGAGGTGGTGCACATCATCGCGACCCACTCCGCCGAGGGGGAGCACACCAAGCGCAGCAAGGAGTCGGCGCTGGTGCACTGGGCGGACTGGGCGACCTACGACGTGATGCGGGAGGCACTGTTCCCGAACGTGCCGCAAGAACGGGCCTTTTACTACTACCCGGGGGGCGCGTCATGAGGGTGCTCATCGTCTACGACTACGGCGGCCCGCCGCTGTCGTATTTTCTGCCCGTGCTGCGTGCGCGGGCCCGCATCTCGGTCTACGTGCCGCGCCCCGAACGCCTCGACCCGGTGGAGCATGCCCTGCTCACTGCCGGAGCGGAACGCGTTCTCCTGGACGACGGCCTATGGGACCGGCGGGACGAGCAGGAGACCGAACGACGCGTCGTCGCGGCGGCGCAGGACTGGCATGCCGACGCTCTGGTGTGCTTCAGCGAGCTCTACGCCACCCAGACCGCCGGCGCGGCAGAAAAGCTGGGGCTGCGCGGTCCCGGCACGACCGGTGCCGAACGCGCCAGGGACAAACTCCTGATGCGGGACGCCCTCACGGCGGGAGGGCTGACGAATGTGCGCTACCGCATGCTGCGGTCGGAGGAGGACATCGTCGCCCTCATGTCCGAAGTGGGCGGTCCCGTGCTGATCAAGCCACGGCGCGGTATGTCCGCGGCCGGCATCCAGCGGGTCGATCGCCCGGACCAGGCGCAGCGGGCGTTCGCCTCGGCACGGGAGTCGCTGGCTGGTTTCGACGTTCCGGCCGATACCGAAGGGGCCTTCCTGGCGGAGGAACTGCTCCATGGTGACCCGGACCTGTGGTATCCGGTACCGGGCTTCAGCGACCAGGTCTGTGTCGAAGGCATGGTCGTGGCCGGCGAGTACGTACCGGTCGCCATCACCGACGTGACCCCGAAAGTGCCTCCGCTCACACAGAGCGGTCACATCTCACCGACGTCCATGGACGTGGACGCCCGCCGCCAGGTGATCGACACGGCCGAACGGGCCGTCGCCGCACTGGGCCTCGACACGTGCGGCACGCATGTCGAGCTCAAGCTCATGCCCGACGGCAGCTGTGCCGTGGTGGAGATCGCGGCTCGCTACGCGGGCCGCACGATCATTCCGGAGACGGACTTCGCCCACGGCTGCGACCTGGTCGGCGCACTCGCGGACGCGTTGCTGCACGGCACGTGCACCGCTCGGCGCTTCGACCCCGGCGCGGAGCCTTCGCGGGCCGCGGCCACCGTCCATCTCTACGGCAGCGAGTGCCTGGGCACCCATCGCACCCCCGTCCGGTTCGGCGGCTTCGCCGTACACCCGGCCGAGCTTCTGGACGGGACGGTGCGGATCGCGGGCTACGCCGAGCGGGAGCGTGGCTGGGTCGTCGAGGACCGGGTGCACGAGCAGCCGTACTGGCTCGCGCAGCTCCATCTGCAGGGCACCTCCCTCGCCGAGCTGCGGGACTCGGTGACGAGAGTGCGCCGGGAGCTGCGACTAGTGCCGGAGGACGAGTGAAGGGTCGGGGTTCCGCGCTGCTCGCGTTGTCGACCACCGTGCTGATCTGGGGCTCGACCTTCATCGTGAGCGACCGCGTGCTGGCCGAGACCGGGCCGGCCCAGCTCACGTTCCTACGGTTCGCCATCGGATCCCTGGTACTCCTCCCGTTCGGCATCGCCGGTGGGCTGCGGGTGCGTGGCCTGTTCCGGTCCGCGTACGTGGTGTGCGGGCTCACCGGCGTCGCCCTGTACTACGGCCTGCAGAACGTGGGACTGCTGTTCACCTCACCCGACAGTGCCGCGCTCCTGCAGGCGGCACTGCCGGTGCTCACCGCGATGCTGGGTCTGCTGTGGCTGGGTGAGCGGCTCCGTGCCGGCCAGGCAGTGGGACTGGTGCTGGCGGTGCTCGGCGTGCTGCTCGTCGTCCGGCACGGCGGGCCCCGGTTCGACCTGCTCGGCCATGTGATCGTGCTCGGTGGTGTCGCCGCGTATGCGTATTACACCGCCTACGTACGGCGCTTCTGCACCCATCTCAAGCCGGTCGTACTGGCCTCGGCATCCAGCTTGTGGGGCCTCGTGTTCCTGACACCGTGGCTAGGGTGGGAGATCGGCGAGAAGGGGTTCCGGCCGCCGTCCACCGCCGGCTGGCTTGCGATCACCTACCTCGGTGTCGTGGCGTCCGGCCTCACCCTGCTGCTGTGGACCTTCGCACTGCGCAAGGTCCCGGCATCCGTGGCAGGCACGTTCACCGGCGGCATCCCCGCCGTCGGCTATCTGTTCGCGGTGCTGACCGGAGCACCCCTGATCTGGCCCCAACTCATGGGAGGAGCATTGGCATTGGCGGGTGTGATCCTGAGTGCGACGGGTCGGCCGGAGCCCGCCCCGGGCCGACCGGAGCGTGCGATGAGCCGACAGGAGCGTGAACAAGTCGATGCCTAGTATCGCGACTCCCGACGGCAACCACGCCGAAGTGCTGTGGCGCAACGGCGAACTGGTGCCGTGGCGGGAGGCCACCACGCACGTCCGCTCGGTGGGGCACGCGTCGGTGTCCGCCGTGTTCGAAGGAGTACGGGCGTACTGGGGACCGCGTGACCGGCAGCTTTTCGTGTTCCGCCTCACAGAGCACCTCGACCGGCTGGTGGAATCGGCCCGGCTCGCCCGGCTGCACATGAGCTGGACCACGCCCGAGCTGGCCGAAGCCGTGCTCACGGTGCTGCGGGCCAACGGCTACCGGGCGGACACATACATCCGACCGTGGACCTTCGTCGCCGGAGTGGTCTCCGAGCTGCTCTCGCCGGCCGACGCCCCGACCGAAACGGTCATCGACACCTGGCCGTCGCCCCCCGCACCGACCGAGGTCACCGGTGCCCGGGTCGCGACCAGCTCCTGGCGACGGATCAGCGACCAGCAGATGAGCCCGAGGATCAAGGCTTTCGCGAACTACCACCAGGCCAGAATCGCGGCGGCCGAAGCCCGCCAGGCCGGCTACGACCTGCCGCTGTTCCTCAACGAGCGAGGGCACGTGTCGGAGGGCAGCGGGGCCTGCATCGCGCTGGTGCGCAGGGGCCGCATGGTCACACCCCCCTGAGCGCCGGGGTCCTGGACAGCATCACCAGAGACACGATGCTGACGCTGGCCACCGAGCACCTGGGTGTCCGCACCCTCGAACGCGACATCGACCGGGCTGAACTGTTGGTGGCGGACGAGGCGTTCTTCCTCGGCACCGGCTGGGAACTGCTCCCGATCACCGAAGTCGACGGCCTGCTCGTCGGGAGCGGCAAGCCGGGGCCGGTCGGCACCGAGCTCGCCCAGGCATATCGCCGCGTCGTACGGGGTGAGATGGCCGGCTACTCCCACTGGCTCACACCGGTGAGGTGATCTCACCGAGCTCAGACCGACCTGAGCGGTGCACGGTCCGGCCCAGGACGGGCGCGGGCCATTGAAGGAGACGATGATGCCCATCGCTGTGATCGGCCTCGGCGAGGCCGGCTCCCGTTACGCGACGGCCTTGGCCGCCGCCGGACACGAGACGGCCGGATTCGACCCCGGCCCCGTCGCCACCCCCGTCGGTGTCCACCGCGCGGCGCACCTGGCCGACGCCGTACGCGACGCCGAGCTGGTGCTGCTGCTCACCTCGGCGTCCATGAGTGTCCGCCTGGCGACGCAGGCCCGCCCCGATCTCGCCCCGGGCACCTGCTGGGCGGATCTGACCGCGGCTTCCCCGGCAACGATGACTGAAGCCGCCGAGGTCTTCGCCGGTGCTCCGGTGTCCTTCGCCGATGTCGCGATCCTCGGCACGGTACCGCTCACGGGCGCACGTACGGCTGTGGTCGTCAGTGGTCCTGGTGGCCCCGCCGTCGCCGGGGTGCTGCGGGGACTTGGCGCGCCTGTCGAGCTGCTGACGTCTCCCGCTGGTGCTGCCGCCGTCCGTAAACTGCTGCGCAGCGTGCTGATGAAGCCGCTCGCCTTGGTGATCTGTGAGGCAGTGGAGGCCGCTCGCGCGGCGGGCTGCGAAGAGTGGATGCGCGAGCAGATCACGGACCAGCTGGGCGCCGACGGACCGGTCATGATCGACCGGTTCCTCACTGGCACCTGGCAGCACGCCGAGCGCCGGTCGGCCGAGATGCGAGCGACGGTCGGCTATCTGGACTCCCTGGGTGTCCCGAGTGAGATGTCCAGCGCTTCAGAACAAGCGCTGCTGCGGCTGATCCGGAGAAGGTCATAGCCGACGGCTGACCCATCGGCTGCGCGCCATCAACTTGACTAGTTGAGCAACTGGTCAAGTGACCACTCGACGGTGAATGAAGTTGGCACGGCCCCCCAGAGCCGTCAACCCTCGGCGCGCGGCCCCGCCCGCCATCCAACTCGCCTGCCGTCACGCGGAGTTGATTGCCCGGACGTGCCCCGTTCGCGATTCCGCTGGCTACACTTCGCTTGACCAGCGAGGCGGCGGAGGGCGACATGGAGACCGACGCACCGGGAACGGTGCTCAAGCGGGAGCGTGTGCGCGACTTCGTCCTGGATCTCATCGAGTCGCGGCAGCCCGGGGACGGCATCCCGTCCGAGCGGACCCTGTGCGCCCGCCTCGGCGTGTCCCGGCCGACGCTGCGGGCCGCGATCGACGAACTCGTCGCGGCGGGCCTTCTCGTACGCGAACACGGCCGCGGCATGTTCGTGGCACCGGCGAAGATCACCCAGGAACTGGTCTCCGAGCGCGCGACGCTGACGGTGCCCCAGGCGACGGGCACCTGGTCGAGCCGACTGCTGGAGTTCACCACGGTCGCCGCCGGGGCCCGGGTGGGGCGCAGGCTGCGGATGTCGCCGGCGGGGCGGATCGTTTACGTGGCGCGGCTGCGGCTCGTCGACGGCGCCCCGATGGCCGTCGAGCACCTGCACCTCAAGGCCGAGCTGGTGCCGGGGCTTTCCGCGCGGGAACTGGAGACCGGCGATCTGTACGCGCACCTGCGCGAGCGGCACGGGGTGCGGGTGCACGAGGCGACGCAGACGATCGAGCCGACCGTCGTCACCCGCTCCGAGGCACGCCTGCTCGACGTGCCGGAGCTCTCCCCCGCCCTGCTCTTCGAACGGCTCACCACGGACGCGTCGGGGCAGCCCGTGGAGTACGTCCACTCCCTCTACCGCGGCGACCGCTACCGCCTCGTCTCCCGCCTCTCCCTCGGCCCCGCGACCGCGCCCGACCCGGCGTCCGTCCCGGCGCCCGGGGGCCACCATCCCGGCATCCCGCCCTGCGACTTCGCCGCCGGGGACCCCGTGGCCTCGTGCACATCGGGGGACGTGCAAGATACGCAGGAGCAGCCGTGACCCCGGCCGCACCACCCCCGACGAGCACCCGGAGCTGGAGAAGTCCGTCTCGACGGCGTACAAGCAGGGCCAGGTGCCGCCGCGGATGCGCACGCGCGCCGAGGTCGCCCGCCTCTTCGACGGCTCGAGTAGCCCCGGCCGCCGCCGCTCACATCGGCGGTGTCGCCGGGGCCGGGCCGAGGGTCGTGGTGCCGGGGGCCGCGCGGTGGCCGAGCCCGGTGCGGTAGGCGTCCAGGGCCGCTTCGACGCGGCCGGTGCGGCGCAGCAGGTCGCCGAGGAGGCGGCACAGGTCGGCCAGGTCGCCCGCGGCGCTGGAGCGTTCGAGCAGGGAGAGCGCGGCGCAGTAGTGCTCCTCGGCGTCGTCGGTGTCGCCGCGCTCCTCGGCGATCAGGCCGAGCAGCCGGTGGGCGCCCCCGGCGTGCACGGCGCCGCGTTCGGCGCCCAGGGTGGCGGGCTCCTCGCCGGAGGTGAGCAGCGGCCGCAGCAGCGCCTCCGCCTCGTCGGCCTTGCCGCGCCGCCGCAGCACGTCCGCGAGTTCGACCTCGACCTGCTCGGTGAAGAGCGCCGCCCGCTTGGACGCGAGCATGTCGCGGGCCGTGCGCAGCTCGCTCTCGGCCCGCTCCAGGTCGCCGTCCTGCGCGTGGACGTAGCCGCGCATCCAGTGGCAGTGGGCGAGTTCGGTGCGGATCTGGAGGTGGCGGTAGAGCTCCTGGGCCTTGGCGAGGGACGCGTCGGCCTCCGCGGTGCGGCCCTCGGCGATGAGGGTGCGGGCGACTCCGCGGTGCATGTGGGCGACCAGCGCCGGATCGCTGACGCGCGGGGCGAGGGCCAGGGCCAGCTCGGCGGCGTGCGCGGCGCGTGCGTGCGCGCCCATGTCCATGTACGGGGCGATGGACGCCGTGTAGAGCAGCAGCAGGGCGTCGGGGTCGTGCAGGCCGGATGCGTTGAGCTCGTCGAGGGTGGTCTCCAGGAGGTAGCAGGAGTAGCGCAGTTCGCCGGTGAGGAGGTGGGCGGTGGCGCGGCCGCGGATGGCGGGGACGCGCAGCGGCAGGGGCTGGTCGGCGAGGAGGCGTTCGACGGTGGCGAAGCAGTCGCGGGCGTCGGTGAGTTCGCCGGATTCGAGCAGGCAGTCGCCGAGTCCTTGCAGGGCCGCGGCCCGCTCCTCCACCAGGTCGTGCGCCACGGCCTCCTCGCCGAGGATGCGGAACAGCGCGGCCGCGTCCTCGGGGTCGCCCGTGGCGAGGGCGCGGCGCGCGTCGGTCAGGCGCAGCCGCAGGTCCGTGGCCAGGTGCGCGGGGCGTCCCGTGGCCAGCTCGTCGTAGCCGACGCCGAGCCGGCCGGCGAGATGGCGCAGCGCGGACTCCGAGGGCCGCACCCTGCCCGACTCCAGCGTGGAGACGTACGCGGCCGTGTAGGCGGGCTCGGCCAGCTGCCGCTGGGTGAGCCCCTGTTCGGTACGCAGCCGCAGCACGCGGCGGCCGATCTCGACGGGGTCGTCGAGCCGGGCGCCCTCGGTACTGTTCTCCGCCACCTCTCCCCCTCCGTAGGTCAGGTCCCGAGCTAAGTCGATGTCCGCGGTGGTGCATAGATGCCGGAGGGAATTCGGCAGCCAGTCACCCGTGTGGGGGTCAGGACCTGGTGTGCGGTGAGCGGCCGCCACAGGTTCTGCGAGCGCTCGGCGCTGCGCTCAGTCTGGCGTGAACTCATGTGTCCCATAAGTAACTTGCGCCTCGGCATTGCCTGACGCCTCCGGAACCTCTACGTTGAGCGGCGCCTTAACCAGGCTTAACTCGCCATTTACACGGCGGATTTCGGAAGGACCCCCACCATGCGCAGACGCAAGTCCGGCATAGCCAGACGTACGCCGCTCAAAGCCGCCACGGCCGCCGGTATCGCCCTGGCGGCGACGCTCGCCGCCACGGCGGGTGCCACCGCGGAGCCGGACCCCGGCCCCGCCTCCCGCTCCACCCAGCACGTCGAGTACTTCGCCGGCCCCGGCGGCCACCCCAAGCACACCGAGGTACCGGCCCCCGAGCCGCTCTCCGCCAAGGAGCGCGAGTCCGTGGCTGACGACGGCACCGTCGTCCCGATCGTGCGGAACGGCCCGGTCGGCTCCAAGGCCGACGTCGTCTTCATCGGCGACGGCTACACCGCAGCCCAGCAGGAGGACTTCCACGCCGACGTGCGGAAGAAGTGGGCGGAGGTGTCGGCCGTCCAGCCGTACGCCTCGTACAAGAACCTCTTCAACGTATGGGCGGTGGACGCGCACTCCCGGCAGTCGGGCGTCTCGGGCGACCCGACGAGCAACGTCCGCAAGGACACCGCGCTCGGCTCGGCGTTCTACTGCGACGGCATCGAGCGGCTGCTGTGCGTCGACACCAACAAGGTGGAGGCGTACGCGAGCAAGGCCGCCGACCCCGACCTCGTGATCGTGCTGTCCAACTCCACCAAGTACGGCGGCGCGGGCTACAACGACATCACCTCGCCCTCCGGCTACGACGGCATCGCCACCGCGTCCTCCGACCACGCCCAGTCCTCGCAGGTCGTCGTGCACGAGACGGGGCACTCGCTGGGCAAGCTGGCGGACGAGTACGTGTACGACGACAACGGCACGTACACCGGCACCGAGCCGTGGGAGTCGAACATCAGCAAGCTCAACGCCGCCCAGCTCACCGCGCAGAAGAAGAAGTGGTACCGCTGGATCGGCCAGTCCTCGCCGGACGGCGGCACCGTCGGCGCGTACGAGGGCGGCGGCTACTACCCGCGCGGCCTGTACCGGCCCACGGAGAACTCGATCATGCGCACGCTCGGCCGGGAGTTCAACTCGCCCGGGCGCGAGGCGATGATCGCGGGCTTCCACCGGCACGCGCCCGCCGTCTCCGCGGTCACGCCCACGGACACCGCGGTGCGGCGCGGCCAGCGCGTCAAGGTGCAGGCCGCCGAGGGCGTACGGCTGCGGTGGTCCGTCGACGGGCGGTCCGTGAAGAAGGGCATCGACGCCCGGTCCGTGACGCCGCGGGCCCTGGGTGTGCCCGCCGACGGGCGCGCCCACACGGTCACCGTGCGCGCCACGGACCCGACCCGGGCGGTCCGCGACCCGGAGCTGCGCAAGCTCCTCAAGGGTTCGGTGACGTGGCGGGTGGCGCGCTGACGCGTCGCCAACCGCCCGCACCCGGCCGGTGCCCCTCCCCCAGGGTCACCGGCCGCGGTGCGTCGGAGGGTGCTTTTTCCCAGTGCATTGCGTCGGGCGCCCCTCGGTGCGCCCAGCTTCCCGGCTGCGTCGCGTAGAGCTGCCCGCCCCCGACGTCACCGCCGCGGCGAGGATCCCTTACCGCTCGGCACCTGTCAGGTTCAGAAACAGCTCGTGGATGACCTGGTACGTCTCCGGGACGTCGTGGGTCAGCACGTGCGGCGCACCGAGCGCGCCGGTGAGCGCGAGCATGGCCGCCAGCACGGTGCGCGCCGTCTCCCGCCGGTCGCGGCGCGGCGACTGGAGGTCAGCGATGATCGCCTGGACGGACTGGACGTCTTCGCGGTCGTGGTAGCGGGCGGCGAAGGCGTCGGCCCAGGCGCGTGCGGCCCTACGGGCGCGGCGCCCCTTCCGCGGCAGCAGGTTACGCAGCTCGGCGGCGTCCAGACGGGCGGGCTGCTCGCACGCATCGCGTACGGCGTGGGCCAGCGGGACGTGGACTTCCAGCAGGAGTGCGAGCGCTGCGATGACCCCACAGCGGGCATCGGTGTGAAAGTGGCCCAGGCGGAGCGCCTCGACGTGTTCGGGCCGGTCCGCCTGAGCCAGGTCCGTTGTCTTCCACACGTAGAGGGTGTCGACCGTGGGCCGCATCGTGCTGAACGAATCCTCCAGGTGGTAGTACAAGGGCCGGCCTCTGGTGACCGCCCCGTGAGGCTCCAGGTCTGCCGGAAGGAAGTGGATGTCCAGCGTGTCTTTGGTATACGTGTCCAGGAACCGGAACGTGTCGGCGATGAAGGGCAACTTCAGGCCCCCGGCCACGAGGCCGGGCTGCTCGTAGTAGACGCCGTGGTACGGCACCCGGCCGTACCGCTCCAGGCCGTCCTGGAAACTCTCCCAGAAGTTCCCGCTCGGGGAGCGGCGTTGTTCCCGTCGGAGAAACGCGTACTCGCGGTCCAGGTACTCGACGAGGAGGCCGAGGCCGGGCCCGTCTCGGGCCTCGCAGACCCTCTGCAACTCGTGGAACACTCCCGCACGCAGCGCAGCGTGAATGAGAGGGAGAAATCCCGGCACCGTAAGGTTCACATGGCACTCCCTCTCCGCACTGCACCGGCACCAAAGTGCGCCGACTTCAGGCTAGTTGGGATCGGCCAAGTCGTCTGCCAGAAGCCCATGAAGCCTGACGACCGCGTCCTGCGGCTGCCGAACCCGTCGCCCGTCTGCGACCCACGGACGGCCGGCCGCCCGGGCACGGCAAGGGGTTCAGCCTCGCCGGGCCCGAGTCGTGGCCCGAGCTGGAACGGTGGGACAGGCTCAGACCACCGCGCCCGTTCCCCGTTGCCGCCGGGCTTCCAGCGGGTTTGCGGGGCGGCCCCGGTCGTGGCGCGTGGATCGCCCCTTCGGTGCGGCCGGTTTGCGGGTTTCCAGGAACACCGCGACCGGTACCGCCACGGACACCGTCGACACCATGCCGAGGACGACGCCCGCGATCAGTGCCACGGAGAAGTCCGCGAGCGAGTCGCCGCCGAGAACGGCCAGCGCTGCCAGCACGAACAGGGCGCCCATACCCGTGTTCACGGTGCGCGGCAGCGTCCGGACGACGGCCTTGTTGGCGGTCGCCGCCAGGTCGGCGCGGGGGTCGCGGCGGCGTGCCTCCCGGATGCGGTCGAAGACGACCACGGTGTCGTTGACGGAGTAGCCGATCACGGTGAGCACGGCGGCCAGGAAGACGCTGTCGACGGTCTTGCCGAGCCAGGCGAACAGGCCCACCACAAGCAGCACGTCGTGGACCATGGCGGTGACGGCGGCCGACGCGAAGGTCCAGCGGAACCGGACGCTCAGATAGATCAGTTGGGCGGCCACGGCGATGCCGAGCGCGATGAGCGCCTTGTGGCGCAGCTCGTCACCGAGGCTCGGGCCGATCTGCTCGTCGCGTTCCACGGTGGCCCGCCCGCCGCCGTGCTCGGCCAGTGCCTCCTTGATCTGCTGCTGTTCGGCGTCGCTGAGTTCACCGGTGCGTACGGTGATGTCGCCCTCGCCGGACTCCTGCACCACGGCACGTGGGAACCCGGCGTCGGCGACGGCCGTGCGTGCGGTGTCGGCGTCCACCTGTTTGCTGGTGGAGTACTCGACGAGGCGCCCGCCGGTGAACTCGACGCCCAGGTCGAGCCCGCGCACGACGATGCCCGCGACGGCCACGGCGACCAGCAGGGCGCTGGCGCCGAGCCAGCGGCGCCGGTGGTGCACGATGCGGGGTTCGCGGCGGGCGAGCAGGGTGCGGACGCGGCCGGTGGTGGCGAGGCCGGTGAGGTGGGGGCGACGGCGCACGAAGCCGCGCCGGACGGCCGTTTCGGCGAGCACCCGCGTCACCACGAACGCCGAGACCATCGACACCAGGACGCCGATGGACAGCGTCACGCCGAAGCCCTTCACGGGCCCGGTGGCGAAGTAGAAGAGCAGGCCCGCCGCCAGAAGTGTCGTGACGTTGGAGTCGACGACCGCGCTCCATGCCTTGGCGAAACCGGTGTGCAGCGCCTTGGGCAGGCTCTTGGAAGCCGTACCCCGCACGCGGGCCGCCGGTTCAGTTGCTGGGGCGCGCGGGCCGAGGTATTCCTCCCGCGCGCGCTCGAAGACCAGCACGTTGGCGTCGACCGCCATGCCGATCGCCAGGACGAAACCGGCCAGGCCCGGCAGCGTCAGGGTGGCGCCGACGGCCAGCAGGGCCGCGTACGACATGAGTCCGTACAGCGCGAGCGCGAGGGTGGCGAGGGCGCCGAGGAGCCGGTAGACGACGGTGATGAACAGCGCCGTCAGGGCCAGGCCGATGAGGGCCGCCTGGGTGCTGGCGGCGATGGCGTCGGCGCCGAGGGTGGGGCCGACGGTGCGCTGTTCGACGACGTCGACGGGGACGGGCAGGGCGCCGCCCTTGACGAGCGCGGCCAGGTCGCGGGCCTCGTCCTCGTCGAACCCTCCGGTGATCTGGGTGCTGCCGCCGGTGATGCCGGTCCCGCACGCGACGTCGGCGTTCACGCCGGGTGCGGAGATGACTTTGTCGTCGAGCACGATGGCGACGCGCCGCTCGGGTGCGCCCTGGGGTGCGCACGCGGCCTCGCCGGTGACGCGGGCCCAGTCACCGCCCGCCTTGCCGCGGAAGTCGAGCGTGACGTACCAGCCGTTCATGTTCTGCTGGTCGAGGACCGCCTCGGCGTTCTTGACGCCCTCGCCGGTGAGCACGGTCGGCCCGAGCTTCAGGTGGCCGCCGGGGCGGTCGGGGTCGGGCAGGGTGCGGGAGCCGTCGGCGGCGGGCCGGGACGCGTCCTTCCGGTCGGTCTCGGCCGTCACCGGGTGCACGGAAAGCTGCGCGGTGCGGCCGATCACCCGGGATGCCTCACGGGGGTCCTGCACGCCCGGCAGCTCGACGATGATCCTGCTGTCCCCGGCCTGCGCGAGGCTCGGCTCGGACACGCCGAGGGCGTCGACGCGCTGCCGCAGGACCTCCACGGCCCTGCGGGTGGCGTCGGCGTCGGCTTCGACGGTGGGTGAGTCCTTGGTCTCCAGGACGATCTGCGTGCCGCCTCTCAGGTCGAGGCCGAGGCGGGGCGACTGGGTGAGGGCGAGGAACAGCGAGGCGGCGACGGCGACGAGCGCGACGATCGCCCGCCACCAGGGTGCGCGGGGCATGGGAGTTCTCCACATCCACGAGGAAGGCGTCACGGGACGCCAGGAGGGCCTCAGGAGGAGGCCGTGAAGACCTCGGCGGGAGGGCCATGAGGGGCCCTCAGCGGGAGGTCATGACGAAGGGCGGACGGGCCCCGGCATCCGGGCCGGCTCGGGGCGCGCTCGCGCCCCGGAGGCTCCGGCCGGTGGGGCGCGGCGTCCGGTGAGGTGTCGTCAGCTCCGTCGTGAAGGGGGGCCGCGCGGCTCGGCCGCCGCGTGCGCGAACTGCGCGGGCGGCGTGGAGGTGAACAGGCGGGCGTCCGGGCCGCCGAGGGACCGGTGCGGCGCGCGCTCGGTGCCGGGGCCGGTGGTCCCGGGGAACGGCGGGTGCGGAAGGTGCCCTTGGTGGAGATGTGCGACGGCCGCGTGGACCGCTCGGGTCCCCGCCGGGCCCTCCGCGCCGTACGAGACGTGCGCGCCGTGGGCCCTGGGCCGCTGCTGGCCCGGGGAGTTGGCGGTGTGCGTGCCGCTCAGCTGTGCGGCGGCGGCCGGTGTCACCCAGTGCTGGGCGGCGGCGCCGATCGCGGTGGCGGCGCGGGAGGAGGAGGGGACTGCGAACGCCAGGACGGCGACGACGGCCGAGAGCAGGGACGCGGCCAGGCGCGCCGACCGGGTGCGATACGGCACTCGGGGCCTCCTGGTCGGGTCTTGGTCGTCGGGGTGGTGCGGTGCCGGGCAGCACCCGGAGGGCGCCCAGGGCGCCAATCGCTTCAACGTGCGGGCGACTTGAATAGGTTCCCGACGTGAACAGGTTCCCGAGGTGAACAGGTTGCCGACGCGAGCAGGTTGCCGACGTGAGCAGGTTGCCAAGGTGAACAGGTTCCCGACGCGAGCAGGTTCCCGACGCGACCGCTTCTCGAGCAGCCCCCGGACCACCCGGGGCGTTCCCGCTTCGCCGCAGGCAGAACGCACTTCGCCCACGGCAGAACCCGCTATGCCCACGGCAGAACGCCGACCGCCGCCGGATCGCTGCTCCTACCCTGATGCCGTGAGCAGCCACGCGACGAACCCGATGAACCCGGCGGCCCCGGCCACTCCGGCCCCGCGCCCTCCGCACCCGACGGGCCGGGCCGCCCGCGTCATCCCCCTGCGCCCCGCGCCACCGACCGAGGCCGAGGAGGCCGCGGCCCCGGCGACAGCCGCCCCCGCCTCACGCCCGGCCGCCGCCCCGGCGCCCACGCCCGCTCCCAGGGAACCGCTGTGGCGCCACCTCGTCGGAGACGTCCTGCGCCGCCGGCGCAACGCCCAGGAGCGCACGCTGAAGGACGTCGCGGACGCGGCGCGGATCTCGGTGCCCTATCTCTCCGAGGTGGAGCGCGGCCGCAAGGAGGCGTCCTCCGAGGTGCTCGCCGCGGCGGCCGCCGCGCTCGGCCTCAGCCTCGCCGACCTGCTCGCGCTGACCCACGGCGAGCTGGTCGCGGCCACGCGCCGCCCGCACGCCCGCGACCGCCGGGCCACGGCACCCACCGCGCTCGCCCAGGAGCGGGCGGTGTCGGTGGTCACGACCCCCGTCGCACCCGCGCACGGAGCGGCCCGGCCCGGCCGGTTCCAGGCCCGGCTCCGGCTCGCCGCCTAGGCGCCTGCACGCAAGCTGGCGTGACCGTGGTCGGGTTCCGTTGCGTCATCCCAGCGGAGCCGGGCCGATCGGGCCGCCGGCCACCGAGTCCCGGCAGGCCAGGCACTCGGGGTCGGCGCAGTGGGTCACATTCTGATCGGCGGTCATGGCGGCGACCGCGGCGGTGAGTGTCTCCTTCGCCGGGTAGGCGCTCCACCGGGACCCGCCCACCCGGGCGGTGCGTGCCAGCGGGCGCAGCCACGGTTCCAGGCGTGGGAATCCCTCCGAGCACGGCCCTGTCTCCACCATGATCACTCTGCTGTCGGCTGCGCGCGCCCAGCGGACGGGGAGCCGGCGGCCGGCGCTCTGTTCGGCCAGGTGCAGCGCGGTCATCCGATTCAGGTCGACACCCAGCAGCAGGATGGCGCCGTTCGCGTCCGCGAGGGTACGTACAGGCCCGTACACGTCGGTCGGGGTCTGTGCGGCGACCAGTTCGGCGGCTTGTGGCCCGACTGCCGCGAAGGAGTTGAGCGGGTGCCGGCCCCGCCTCGCGTCGCCCCGGGCGAGCAGTCGGGCCGGAAGGGCGCCCATGCGGGAGTTGATGACGCGGCAGTCGACGGTGTACGTGTAACAGGCGTCGGCCTCGGAGGGGGTCGCCACTTTGCCGGGCAGCGCCGTGTAGTCGATGCCGTTGCGAGCCGGGCGCATCGTGGCCGGTGGAACGACGGCGAACTGCGGTTCGGTGAACGCCGGGACCAGGATCGTGCAGCCGCGGGAGAGCAAGGCGTCCAGTACGGCGTCCGGCCCGCCGTCCACGGGCTCGCCGAAGGACCGCAGCGATGCGTGGACCATGACCGGCCGCTGTGCCAGCGCCAGTTCGTCGATCGTTGCGACGAGTTGTTCGGCGGTGATCGTCACGATGTCGCGTTCCCTTCCGTCCGGTGCTGCGCCGGGATGACTCTCACCGAGTATGCGTCGCCCCGCCGCGAACACGTGTCGTACGCCGAAGGCTCCGCGTCTGGCAGGGCGGCAGGCGGTGGCGACGAGGCGATCCGGACGTAGCCCGATCGGCCCTCGGGCGGGGTGGCCGCTCGGCTTCGGGGGCGGTCGCCGGTGTCATGGGCACATGTCCACGACCGACCGTGCCCCAGGCATCCCGGATCCGCTCTCCTACCGCCTGAAGCGGCAGCTCCTCGGTCCGCCGCTGGTCACCGCGCGCCTGCGCAAGGAGAAGCTCGGCAACCGCACCGCGCTCGGCGTGCTCGCCTCGGACTGCGTCAGCTCGTCGGCGTACGGCACCGAGGAGATGCTGCGCGTCCTCGTCCCCGTCGTCGGTGTGGCCGCGTTCACGCTGGTGATGCCGGTGACCGGGGCGATCCTGCTGATCCTGGTCCTGCTGACGCTGTGTTACAGCGACGTCGTCATGATCTATACGCGGGCCGGTGGTTCGTACGTCGTGGCGCGGGAGAACTTCGGTCCCGACGTCGCCCAGATCGCCGCCGTCGCGCTGCTCGTGGACTACGTCGTCACGGTCGCCGTGCAGGTCTCGGCGGGCACGAACGCGCTCATCTCGCTCGCGCACCTGGTCGGCGACGACTGGACCGGCATCGACCATCTCCAACTGCCGGTCAGCGTCGGCATGGTGCTGATCCTGGCGTACGGCAATCTGCGCGGGCTCAGGGAAGCGGGCCGGGTCTTCGCCGTGCCCGCCTACCTGTTCATGGCGGCGGTCGGCCTGATGCTCCTGGTCGGCGCGGCCCGCTGGGCCCTGGGAGAGCTGCCGCACGCCGACGTACGGGCCGCGGGGGCGGTGGCCCTGGGCGAGCCGGGGGACGGCTGGCTGTACGGGGCTTCGCTGTTCATGGTGCTGCGCGCGTTCGCCAACGGCGGCTCCTCGCTCACCGGGCTCGAGGCGATCTCCAACGGCATCTCCGTGTTCCGCGAGCCGCAGGGCGCCAACGCCCGCCGCACGCTGATCACGATGAGCTGCGCCCTGGGGGTCCTGGTGCTCGGGGTGTCCTGGCTGGCCCACGTCACCCACGCGATCCCGTACACCGACGGCACCCCCACGGTGATCGCGCAGGAGGCGCATCTCGTCTTCGGCGGCGGGTGGGCGGGCACGGCCGGCCTGGTCTTCGTGCAGCTCGCCACCGCGCTGATCCTCTACACCGGCGCGAACACGCCCTTCACGGGCTTCCCGTACCTGGCGAGCTTCGTCGCCGAGGACCGCTTCCTGCCCCGGCAGCTGACCCGGCGCGGCCACCGGCTCGTCTTCTCCAACGGCATCATCTGTCTGGCCGCCGTCTCGCTGGCCCTGTTGCTCGTCACGAACGCCAACGTCGACAAGCTGGTGGCGCTGTACGCGATCGGGGTGTTCACCGCGTTCACCATGGCCGGTTCCGGTCTGACCGCCTATCACCTGCGGCGGCGGGAACCAGGCCGCTCCTGGAAGATCGCCGTCAACGCGACCGCCGCGATCGTCTCCGCGGCCGTCGTCCTGATTTTCGCGGTCACCAAGTTCACCGAGGGCGCCTGGCTGGTCGTCGTGGTCTTCCCGTTCGGCGTGTGGGTGCTCGTACGGATCAACCGCGAGTACCGCGCCGAGGCCGCCGCGCTGGAGGCGCTGCCGCCCGCGGAGGAGAGCGACCGGCCGCGCCGGCAGCGGCATGTGATGCAGATCCTGGTGGACGCCTTCGACCCGGCAGCCTTCCAGGCACTGCGGTACGCCCACGAGCTGCGCCCCGACGAGGTACGGGCCGTGCACGTCGCCGTCGACGCCCCCCGTGCCCGGCATCTCGCGGCACAGTGGTCGGGGACCCGGGCGACGGATGTGCCCCTGGAGGTCGTCGACTGTCCGGACCGCCGCCTGGAGCGGGCCCTGGCGGAATTGGCTGCCGACACGACGGCCGACGGCCGCACCGCCCTGACCCTGCTCATCCCGCGCCACGCCTACCGCACCCTCCTCGGGCGCCTGTTGCACCGCGGCACCGCCGAGCGTCTCGCCCACGCCCTGGAGGACCTGCCGTCGGTGGCTGTGACGGTGCTGCCGTACAGCGTGCCCGGCCGGCGCGAGGGCGCGTGACCGCCCCCCGTCGTCGTCGAGATCGCCGTCGTGGCTGGGTCAGGACGGCGGCGGGTCGCCGGGTTCGCCGCGCGGCGCGTCGTGGTGGCGGTGGGGGAGACGCAGGTGGTGTCGCTCGGGACGGTCGGCGTGTTCCGCGGCCCTCGCCCGGTCCGCGAACTCGGGTGCCATGACGTGCACCTTGCGCCCGCCGCACCGGGGACACACCGCGTCGGCCAGCGGGGACCTGAGGGCCTTGCCCGCCTCGTCGACGTACTCCTGCGTGTTCTGGCCGACAGGGTCGGTGAAGAACATGACCTGGAAGGATGCCTCCCAGACGTGGCCGCAGTCGCCGCAGGCGAACGCGAAGGTCTCCGTCACGGGCTCCGCTGTCATGCGCTCGCTCCTCCGGTCGGCGTGCTCCCCCGGCGCTCACTGCTCTGTCCAGATCACATCGGCTGCCGCCGTCCGGCAACTCGGCGGGCGGGACGAGAGGCTCAGGCGTGCAGGGTGGGCCGGTAGACGAGCTCTTGGATGTGGCTGTCGAGCGTCCGGTGCTCGATCAGCTCGAGGTCGAAGTCGGCCGCGCCCTGGAAGATCGGGTCGAGGCCGGTCCGGCCGGTGATCACAGGGAAGAGCGTCACCTGGACGCGGTCGACCAGACCGGCGGCCATCAGCGCCCGGTTCATCGACAGGCTGCCGTGCGAGCGCAACGGCACCTTGGACTCCTCCTTGAGCCGGGCGACGACGTCGACGGCGTCGCCGCTCACGACGTGCGCGTCCGGCCAGTCGAGGGACCCCGTCAGCGTGGTCGACACCACCGTGGCCGGCAGGTTCCTCATCCGTGTGACCCATGGATCGCGTACCTCGGACTCCTCGGTGCTGGAGGCCAGCATCCGCGCGAACGCCCGATACGTGTTGGCCCCGAACACCATCCGCTGCTCCTCGCCGTACAGGGCGAGGCGGTGGTCGAGCAGCTCGGGGCCCTGCTTGCCCCAGTAGCCGGTCCAGTCGCCGCCGGCGGCGCCGAAGCCGTCAAGGCTGGAAAAGACGTCGAATGTGTAGGTTGCGGTCATGATGCTCTCCTCGAGTGCGGCCGATCGCGTGGTGGAGATGGAGACCGGCGACCACGGCGAGACTCATCGCTCTTGGACCTCCGGAGTCGGGCTGCCCGTCCCCCGCACGCCGAGCGTGGACCTCCTGGACGTACGCCGCATCCGCCTCGTGGAGACCCCCGCGCCCCAGCCGCCGCCCGGCGAGCAGCTGGCCATGGACCGCGCCTGGGACGAGGCGGTCCGGGCCAACCCCAGCCTCTTCGACGGGCCGGTGGCGGCGTGCGCGGGACTGTCCTGGGAGGGGCCGGGGAGCCTGGTGCTCGCCTGGGCGAGGACGACGTACCGGCGCTATGCCCTGCGCCGGGTGCCCGGCGCCACCGCGTGCCTGCCCGCCCTCTTCGTGGACGTCGTGCAGCCGGCCCCGGACGGGCGGCTGCTCGTGGGACGCATGGCGCCGTCCACGTCCACGCCCGGCCGCTGGCAACTGCCCGGCGGATCCGCCGAACCGCCCACCGGGGACCGGCCGCTCGACCTGGCCGCCCTGCGCCGCCACGCCGCCCGTGAACTGGCCGAGGAGACCGGCGTCGAGGCGGCGCCCGACGACCTGACCCTGTGTCTCGTCACGCGCGGCGCCCACGGCAGCGTCGGTGTCCTGTTCCTCGCCCCGTGCCGTCCGGCGCCGGAGTTGCGCGCGCGGTTCGCGGCCCTGGTGTCCGCCGAGACGGCCCGGGGCCGCGAACCGGAACTGGACCGGATCGCCCTCGTCGGCTCCCGGGCCGACCTCGCGGGCCTCCCCGGGCCGCACGCGGACTACCTGGAGCCGGTCGTCGCCCGCCACGCGCAGACCGCGAGCGTCAGCCCACGGTCGCGCGGCGGCGACTGACGACCTCGTCGGCGAGGCCGTACTCGACCGCTTCCCGCGCGGTGAAGACCTTGTCCCGGTCGGTGTCGGCACGCAGCGTCGCCACGTCGTGGTGGGTGTGCCGGGCGAGGACCTCCTCCACCTGGGCGCGGATGCGGACCATCTCCTTGGCGTGCAGGCTGAGGTCCGACACGGTGCCCTGCTGGCCGCCGCTCGCGGGCTGTCCGAGCAGCACCCGGGCGTGCTCCAGGATGAACCGCCGCCCGGGGTCGCCGCCCGCGAGCAGCACCGCGGCCGTCGAGGCGGCCTGGCCGACGCAGAACGTCGAGATGGGCGCGCCGACGAACGTCATGGTGTCGTAGATCGCCATGAGGGAAGTGACGGATCCGCCGGGCGAGTTGATGTAGAGCGCGATCTCGTGCTCGGGAGCGGCGGACTCCAGGTGGAGCAGCTGGGCGATGACGACGTTCGCGACGCCGTCGTCGATCTCGGTGCCGAGGAAGATGATCCGCTCGGACAGCAGCCGGCTGTAGACGTCGTAGGCGCGCTCGCCCTGCGGGGTGCGCTCGACGACGGTCGGGATCGTGTACTGGCCCATGGTCATGGTGTTCGGGCCCATGGTCGCCCTCTTCGGACCCATGGTCGTCGTGTGGTGTCCCATCTCTACAGTCCCATCCGTCGCTTCGACGCGGCCGGGCGGACGTCGGCGAGCGACGTGACCACGTGGTCGACCATCCCGTATTCCTTGGCCTGTTCGGCCGTGAACCAGCGGTCGCGGTCGCCGTCGCGGGCGATGGTCTCCGGGGTCTGCCCGGTGTGCTCCGCGGTGATGGCCTCGATGGACCGCTTGGTGAACTCCAGGTTCTCCGCCTGGATCGCGATGTCGGCGGTGGTGCCGCCGACGCCGGCCGACGGCTGGTGCATCATGATGCGCGCGTTCGGCAGCGCGTGGCGCTTGCCCGGGGTGCCGACGGTGAGCAGGAACTGGCCCATGCTGGCGGCGAATCCCATGGCGAGGGTGGACACGTCGTTGGGGATCAGCCGCATCGTGTCGTAGATGGCGAGCCCGGCGTGCACCGAGCCGCCGGGGCTGTTGATGTACAGGCTGATGTCGGTGCGCGGGTCCTCGGCGGACAGCAGCAGGAGCTGGGCGCAGACCCGGTTCGCGGAGACCTCGTCGACCTGGGTGCCGAGGAACACGATGCGCTGGCCGAGCAGTTGGGCGGCCAGTTGGTCGTCGAAGCGGGTGGCGGGGGTGTCCCCGTCCTCGGCGCGCGGGTGCGCGGGCCAGTCGGTGTGCGGTGGTGTCATCGCGGGGCCTCCTCGTCGTGGTGCGGTCGGTGGGACCACTGTGGATCGCGACGAGGCGGATCGGCCGGTTTCTCGGCCGTCGGCAGATTCGCCCAGGGCAGAGCCGCTTCGGCAGGGCCCTGCCCCGGGCGGGGTCCTACGCCTTGGGCCACCAGGGTGCGGTGGCATCACGCAGCGTGTTGGTGCCGCAGTGCACCTCGCCCATGCCGAGGTGGTACGTGTACCAGTCGTCGATGTACGTCGTGTTGAAGCCCGCCTTGGCGTACACCGAGGTCACGGCATCGGTGAAGATGTCGCGGCCGCCGATGACCGGACCCCACTGCTGGGGCGCCAGGTAGCTCGTCGGGCTGAGCAGGACGCCGTTGACGGCGCCCGGCACGTACGCGCTGTGCGTGCGGGTGGGGGCCCGGCGGGCGGTGCCGCCGTCGCCGCCGCGGTCCTTCTGCTCGTCGGCGCCGCGCAGCTGGTTGAACTTCTGCAGCCGGTCGGGGCCCATGCGGCGCAGCTTGCGGCTGTCGCTGAGGCCGCTGCTCTCGTCCCCGTCGCGCGTGAACAGGCCGGGCACCTTGACGATCTCGTCGTCGGTGATGCCGGTCTCGCGCTTGAGGATGTCGAGGTTCGCCTTGATGCGCTCGGCCGCCAGCTTGTTGTCGGCGTGGAACTTCGACGAGGCGAGGACCTTGTCGATGGTCTCCTTGGGCGCCGGGACGCCCGGGGAACTCGGCACGGAGAACATCTTCTTGGCGCCATGACCGTCCCGCTTGGCCTTGGCGAGGAGCTCCACACCCATGGCCGGGTCGGCGACGCCTATGCGCCAGCCGCGCGGGGTGTCCGCGGGCAGGAACTGGACGAACTCGTCCACGTGCCCGACCGAGAGCCACGACGTGTCGAGCAGCAGCGGCGCCTGCACGCCCTGCGAGGACAGGAACGTACGCATCGCCTTGGCGGGCTTGGAGCCGTTGTCCTTGCGGTAGCCCTGGATGATGCGCCCGGCGGGGTAGCTCTTGTTCCCCAGCTTGTACGGCGGAATGGTCTCCAGGTTGCCCATGGAGTTGAGCGTCCACTCCTCGTTGTCGCGCACCCCGCTGACCTGGACGACGCCGACGTCCGGGCCGCGCAGCTTCTCGAACAGCTCGCGTCCGGCGTCCCGGTCCGGCTGCGCGGAGCGGATGAGGACGCGCATCGTGTGCTGCTTGCCGCCCGGGCCCGGCATGCTCGCGTAGGCCGGTTCGACGAAGTCCTGCGCCCAGGGGTCGGCGTACTTGGTGAACTTGGTCATGGGCTTGCTGATCCCGGCGTCCTTCACCTTCTTGGCCAGGTTCTTGACGAACTTCTGCTGGGCGCGGCTGTACTCGCCCTCGCCCTGCACCTCGGTGACGAGGACTTCCTCGGCCTTCTGCAGATGGTGGTGGGTGAGCACCGGGGCGGTGCGCAACACGACGTCGTCGGAGCGGGACGTGCCGCCGCCGGTGACGGTGAGGCGGACCTTCACCTCCCCGTTCCACTTCGCCGCGTCGCGCACGACGTCGGTCGCCTCGATGCCGAGCTCGACGCCGGTGCGCAGCTCCTTGGTGGTCAGCCGGTCGGTGGGCCGCAGCAGGGACCAGCGGCCGTCCCGCTTGATGAAGAGGCGGGACTTCTTGGCGCCGGCGCCGACCGTCTTGACGGTGCCGTGGCTGCCCGCGGCGGCCTTGGGCATCGGCACGGTGCGCAGCCGGGCCAGGTCGGCCGCGTCGCGCGCGCCGTTGACCTTGGTGTCCGACGCGTCGTTGCACTTCGCCAGCTTGGCGTCCGAGAGCGGCCTGCCGCGCGCGTCCTTGACCGGGCAGCGCTTGGCGTCGTCGTCGACGTTCGGCAGCACGATCGCGCCGCGCCGCTGGGTCCAGGTGTTCTCACCGGCGGTGTCGGTGCCGCCCTCGACGTCGACGGCGCCGTCCCGGTTCACGTCGGCGCGCAGGTCGGGTGTCCGGGGCGTGGCCGTGCTGCCGGTCTCGGCGACGGCGGTGGCGCCGGTGGCCGCGAGGACCGAGGCCATGCCGGTCGCCAGGGCGATGTTTCTCCATCTGTGCGTGCGCACAGTTCCCCTCCTTGTTCCCGGCCCTCTGGTCAGTGGCGAGGGCCGTTGCAGAGGAAGAGGCCCTTGAGGGCCGGGAGGTTGACGCTGCGGGAGGAAAGAAACGGAACCTACGCGCGGGCCCGGTGAAGGGCGGGGTGCTGCGGTAGGCCGCAGGTAACAGAATTCGCCGGAATGCTTCTCCTGGTTCACACGGGACTGGTGGGCTGACCGCGCTCAACTCACCGATCACAGGAGGCGTGCGTGAATCTCGTCGTCAACGGCGACGCGGAGAGCGGGTCCGGCGGCACCGCCGACCCCGTCGCGACGGTCCGCGGCTGGAAGGTCGCCCAGGGAGCCCCGGCGCTCATCGCCTACAGTCTCGGCGGCGGCTACCCGACCGCGTCGGACCCCGGCCCGGCCCGCCGCGGCAGCCGGTTCTTCGCGGGCGGCAACAGCCCGCGCACCGCACTCGTGCAGGACATCGACCTGCCCAGGAGCGGCCCGACCGGACGCCGCGCCGTCGACGCGGGCAAGGTGCGGTACACCCTGGCGGGCTGGCTCGGCGGCTACGCCGGGCAGGAGGACGGCGCGCGCCTCTCCGTGGAGTTCCGCGACGCCAAGGGCACCCCGGTCGCCCTCAGCGTCCTCGGGCCCGTGAGCGCGGCCGACCGTCAGGGCAGGACCGGGCTCCTGGAGCGCACGGCCGAGGCGGCCGTGCCGCCCACCGCCCGCTCGGCACGGGTCCTGCTCGTCTTCACGCGCAGCGGCGGCGGGACCTCCAACGACGGCTACGCGGACGCCCTTTCCCTCACCCTTGAGCCCACCGGAGGCCGCCGATGACCGTCAACCGCCGTGACCTGCTCAAGTCCGCCGCGGCCGCCGGCGCGCTCAGCCTCGCCTGGCCGCTCGCCCCGGGCCTCACCCCGGCACAGGCCCGTGAGGCCGCCGAGAACCTGGGCGCCGAGTACGACCGCGCGCCCTTCACGCTCGGCGTCGCGTCCGGCGATCCGCAGCCGCACTCCGTGGTGCTGTGGACCAGACTCGCGCCCGAACCCCTCGCCGCCGAACAGAGACTTCCCGAGGTCGTCGAGGTCGAGTGGGTCGTCGCCAAGGACGCCCGGCTGCGCCGCGTCGTCGCCCGCGGCAAGGCCCCGGCGTCGGCGACGCTCGGGCACAGCGTGCACGTGCCGGTGAGCGGCCTCGCCCCCGGCCGCCACTACTGGTACGCGTTCAAGGCGCTCGGCAAGACGTCACGAGTCGGGCGTACGAAGACGGCGCCGCGCGGCCGCGTCTCCAAGGTCACCTTCGCGGCCGCCAACTGCCAGGCGTTCCACGACGGTTACTACGCGGCCCACCGGGGCATAGCCCGCGAGGACGTCGACTTCGTCGTGCACCTCGGCGACTACATCTACGAGCACGGCCAGGTCGGCGGCGTACCCGAGAAGCACGTGCGCGACCACGACGGCCCGGAGATCCTCACGCTCGCCGACTACCGCAAACGGCACGCTCTCTACAAGGGCGACAAATCGCTGCGCGAGGCACACGCCGCCCACCCGTGGTTCCTGACCTGGGACGACCACGAGGTCGTCAACGACTACAGCGGTACCGGCGGCGGCGCACCCTTCATGCGGCGGCGCGCGGCCGCGTACCAGGCGTGGTTCGAGCACATGCCGCACCGCGACTCCTTCGGCGGGTCCGCGCTGCCCGACCCCGAGATCCACCGGGTGCGGCGCTGGGGCGACCTGCTCGAGCTGGCCGTCCTCGACCTGCGTTCGTACCGCTCGGCGCAGAACCTGCCGGACGGCACGATCCTGGGTGCCGAGCAGAAGGCGTGGCTGAAGAAGACCGTCGACCGGGCGCCCGACGCCTGGCACGTGTGGGCCAACTCGATCATGCTGAGCCAGCTCCGGGGCCGTCCTGGCGGCTCGTACATGTTCACCGACCAGTGGGACGGCTTCCTCGCCGAGCGCAAGGAGGTCCTCGGGCACGTGCACAAGAGCGGCCTGGAGGACCTGGTCGTCATCACCGGTGACTGGCACTCGGCGTTCGTCGACGACGTCCGCACGGACTTCGACGAGCCGGAGTCCCCGTTGGTGGGCACGGAGTTCACCGCGCACTCGGTGACGTCGGGCGCGTACTCCGCGGAGTGGAACGCGGCCAACGGCCCGCTGATGGGCAAGGCCAATCCGCACCTGAAGTACTTCGAGGGCAACCGGTACGGCTACGACGTGTACGAGGTGACGCCGGAGCGGTTCAGCGCGCACATGCGGGTCATCGGCGACCGCCGCGACCCGCGCTCCCCCGTCAGCACGCTGACCACGTTCCACGTGGACCGGGGCAAGGCCGGTTCGTACGAGGACGAGGACACGAAGAACTCGCCCGCGCAGTACCGCAGGGACGCCGCATAGCTTCACCCAACGGCCCCGGACCCCGTGCTTTCGCCGGGTCCGGGGCACCACCCGCGAACGCCGTCCCTACTCGATGAGTCGGCGCTGGATGAGTTCCATGACCTCGGCCGGGGTGCGTTCGCCGTGGTCGACGGTGAGCAGGCGGTTGCCGATCCACACCGTGAAGCACAGCGTGCAGCGGACCTCGACCTCGTCGGGATCGGGGCAGAACTCGCCGAACAGCCGCCGCAGGTAGTTCATCCGCCGGTTGTCAACGCGCCGCAGCCGTTCCGCCACCGCGGAGTCGCGCCGCGACCAGTCGCGCACCGCGAAGTCCGTGTGGATGTCCGTGAGCAGGCCGTCCCCGGAAGCGGCGACGGAGAACAGGCGCCGCAGCCTCGTGCGCGCGTCACCGCCGCCGGCCTCGACCTTCTCGATGACGCCTGTGGTCACGTCCTGTTCCCAGGCGTCGAGCATTTCCATCAGCAGGGCCTGACGGTCGGTGAAGTGCCAGTAGAAGCCGCCCCTGGTGACGCCGAGTGCCTGTGCCAGCAACTCGATCCGCACCGCCTCCACCCCGCCGGTGGTCAAGGCCCGCAGGCCCGCGGCGATCCAACTGCTGCGCGGGGTACGCGCCACGGCCATGGTGCAGGTCACCTCTCCATCATCTGTACAGCACTGTATGGATCACCCTACTGTCGATTCCCATACAGCCCTGTATGGATCGAGGGCCGGACAAATTTTCACGGGAGGATCGACATGACGCTTCCCCCAGGCCAACGTGCCGCCGAAGGATTCCCGCGCTTCGGCACCCACTTGCATCACCCGCCCCCGCCCGTCCCCGCCGACCCGGTGATCGAGATCGGCGGCGACCTGACCGGGACCGTCACCCTCACCCCGGCCGACCTCGCGAAGCTGCCACGCCAAGAACGCGGCGCCGACTTCCACTGCGTCGCCGGATGGTCGGCGACCGGCCTCCTGTGGGAAGGCGTCACGTTCGCGGCCGTCTACCGCACGTGGATCGAACCGCTGCAGACCACGGGCGCGCCGATCAGCCATCTCACCTTCCAAGGACTCGACGGCTATCGGTCGACCGTGCTGCTCGAGGACGCCCTGGCCGACGACGTGCTCATCGCCGACCGTCTCGACGGGCAGCCGATCGACGCCGACCACGGTGCTCCGCTCCGACTGGTCAGCCCCAGCCAGTACGGCTTCGTCAGCACGAAGCACCTGTGCCGCATCGAGTGCCACACGTCCCGGCCCCCGGACCCCGACCGGTGGTCGCCCATCGCGGGACACCACCGGGCAAGGGTCTGGAAGGAGGAGCGGCACCGCCACCTTCCCGGCCGTGCGGTGCGGCCCGTCTACCGGCTGCTGATCGCGCCGATCCGCAGGCTGAGCGCACGAGGCAGCCGCACCGGGCCACGGTGACATCCGTCGCGCGGGCCCGCGTCGCCGTGCCGAGCCGTCCGCCGCGCTCGGCCGTCCGGCCCACGGCACGTGGACGAGGTTCCGCTCACGTTCCGTACCAATCACGTTCCGTAGCAACCCGCCGACGGCGCCCCTTCCGACGGGTCGAAGGACTGGCGCAGGCCGACGAGCGAGGCGGGGGTCCCAGCCCTCCTCACCGCGCAGCTGTGCGTCCACCTCCGGCATTTCGGCCACTGATCGAAACGGGCCGGGCTGCTCGTCGCGCGGGTCGGTGTACCCCCCACCCGGCATCCGCCGCGAGATAGTGCGTCTTCCGCTCCGTCTCAAACACGTGCGTCGAAAGCCTGGCGTTCGTCGTTGCCCCCCACATCACCCGGAAGGCCCCAACGCCTTTCAGCAGGCGTGCAGTTGACTACGTCCAACTCCGCGAGTACGAGGACCGCGCCACCCCCGGCCGATCTGAGCTTCGAGTCGAAGGACACGGCCATCCGGCTGGCCGGGATCACCATCGGGACGGTTGTGCGCCCTCCCCGCCCTGACCGTCGTGGAAGAGCCGGGCTTCCACGACGAGGAGACGGCCGCCAAGTCCGGCGTGCGGCGCACCGGCAGTCTCGTCTCATCATGCGCTTACCCACAGAACTCCGGCCCCCGCCGTCCGGCTCGGTTCCTCCGCCTCAACGGCCTCGGCGCCGCCCGAGGAGCCTCGCGGAGTCCAGGGCCGCGCCGACCGTACGGCCGAGGTCGTCGAACGCGCGGCGTGTGGCTTCGTCGAGTCGGGCGTGGTCGACCAGCCCGCCGCGGTGCAACGCGGCATCGTAGGGGATCACGCGCACGTTCCCGGCCCTGCGGCCGAACAGCTCGGCCGCCCCGGGAGCGTCGCCGCCCACAGCCGACACGTCGACGTCCGACAAGGCGACCGTCGCGGTGCGCGCCAGCTGCTCGTATCCGTGCCCGGACAGCCAGTCCAACTGGCCCTGAACCGCGCCGAGATGCGCCTGCCGCACGGTCGCGGTGACGACCACGTGGTCGACATCGCCCAGCAGGCCGCGAAGGCTCTCCTCCGGCGGCAGAAAGGTGCCGACGGCATCCACCACCACCGTGCCGAAGGACCTCAGCCAGTCGACGCGTCGGCGGCAGGTCCAGGTGTCGCGCCGCAACACGCCGTCGGCTGGCACTAGTGCGTACAGGAAGTGGGCGCCGCGGGAATCGGCGAGCGTGACCCAGCTGTCGGGGTGGAGCGGCACCTGTCCGGCGTCGGCGGAGAAACGGGCTGTGACCGTCGCGGCATCGGGGTCGCGCAGGCGGTATCCGACGACGCCCAGCCGTCGGTCCAACGGCAGCATGACGACGGGGTCCCGCGCGCCACGCGCCGCGCTCGCCCGGGCCGCGAGCGCGGAGGCGAGCTGTACGGCGACGGTGCTGCGCCCCGAGCTCTGGTGCGGGCTGATGGCGACGACGCAGTGCCCTGCCAGGCCGTCCGGCCGGGGCCGGAGCACCATCGGCAACGGGTCGCGCCTCCGTCGTCGGCGCCTGCGCGGGAGCGGGACGTCCCCGGGCAGCCGCAGCCACTTCCAGTCGTCAGCCGCGTCCCGGGATGCCTGTCCAATGGCGGGCGCCTGTCCGATGGCGGGCGCCTGCTCCGGCGTCACCGGGATCTGCGCACCGAACGGCTCCCAACGACTGGAGTTCCGGGGCGGCGTCCGCAGGTGCACCCCGTCGCCGACCAGATCCCGCGCGGAAGCCGAGAGCCAGTCCCGGAGCGGGGCGAAGTCCGCGTTTTGGCGCGGCAATCGGTCGCGCAACAGCGCGAGGACGCCGTCGGCCGTGGCCGGAGTGTCCGCCGGGCCGCGCAGACACCGCGCCACCATGGCCTGGACCGCCGCGTCCACCGCCGACCATGTCGGCGGCCACGAAGAGACTGCGCCCCAGGCGGCCTCGTCGAGGTCCTCCAGCGTGTCGGAGTCGCGGTGGTACCGGGGTGCGGGCCGCTCGGCACCGAGCGCCGCGTGGACCAGGATCGCAGCCAGCGCCCTGAGGTCGTCCGCGGGCCGCGCCGGATCGGCTCCCGCGTTGGGCGGTCGTCCGTCGATGGTCGCGCGGTGCCAGCCGGTGATGACGGGATGGTCGCCGGTGAGCAGGATGTGCCCCGGCGACAGACGCCCGTGGACGACGCCGGCACGATGGCTGTGCGCCAACGCCGAGGCGAGGCGCTGGCCGAGGCTGAGGGTGGCCTCGACGCCGAGCGGCCCGGCTTCGACGACGACGTCGGCCAGATGCGGCACCCGGCCACCGGTGGGCGTGGTGACCGGTGAGACGGCCGTCCAGGGGTGGGCGGTGTCCGCCTCGTGGTCGAAGAGGACGGGCAGGCAGACGTGATCGAACCTGGCGAGCGCGGCCGCCTCCACGAACACCAGATCGCTCGTGGCCTCGGCGGCGCTCTCCGCGTACGGATTGCCGTGGCGCACGGCGGCCGAGTCGCCCTCCGGGCTGCGCCCGAGATACACGCTGGTGGCCCCCGATTCCGGTGCTCCCCCCAGCAGGCGGTATCCACCGATGGTCTTGGGGTCCCGGGCCGAGAGCCCCTGCCAGGTGAACCACCCCGACCGCGGCCGGGTCGAGTACCCGACCCACGGCGCCTGGGGATAGGCAAGCCGCGATGGTCTGCGGGGTTCCTCCTCCGGCACGGGCGGCGGTTCGACCCAGTCCTGCCCCTCGGTGTCCGTCAGGCCGAGCCGCTGCAGCAGGGCCGAACCGAGCCAGGCGAAGTTCTGCGCGTGCTCCGGCAGCAGGTCGGTGCCGTCCGGGCGCGTCAGCCAAGCCGTGAATTCGGGTGCCTGGCCCATCAGTTCGCCGATGAGCGCGGACACCTGGCGGGCCGTCTCGACGACTTCGGCGGTCGGTACGGCGTCCAGCAGGATGTCGCAGGCATCCTCGGTGAACGAGAAGACGCGCTGGCTGTGCCGGAAGCTCCTGGTTCCCGCCGACGCGGCACCGTCGGGCGACGCCTGCTCGGCCTGCCGCATCAGCCCGCCGAGGAACACCTCCGACAGATGCGCTGTCGTGGCGCTCCACGGAACGGCCTCGGCGACCAGCCGCATGACGGGCACCGTGAGGGGCGCGATCGCGGCGAGATGGGCGGCCAGCCGGTATGCCTCCGGGGACGCCGTCCGGCGGAACTGCCGTACCGTCTGGTCACTGGAGACCGCGTCCGGGGCGTCGTCGCCCTCCCGGCCCGCCCGGGGGTCCCACAGGGGCAGGGCGGCGCTCGTGCCGCCGGCCACAGTCATCCGCGCCCAGGCGGCCAGTTCACGCGGTGCCGGTTCGAGGACCGGGACGGGGGTGCCGATGAACGGGCTGATCTCGGGCGGCAGCAGCGGATCCCTGATCCGCCACTCGCCGTTCGCGGCGCCCGGCTGCGGGACGTGCACCGACCAGCGCCGCACCGGGAGCGCCGAGCCCCGCCACATCCTCGCGGGGAGCGCGTGGACGACCGCGGTGGGGCCGCGGGAGGCCCAGCGGGCGAGCTGGGCCTCCATCGCTCCCGTACGCCAACCGGGGCCGGCGCCGTCCGAGATGACGACCGTCATGGTGCGCCCCGACGGGTCGTCGACGACCGCGGGCGGTACCAGGCTCCGTGACGCCCCGAAGGGCCGTGGCGACAGCATCGGCGTCCGGCCGTCCCCCAGCCTCAGGCCCCAGGTGCGAATCTGCCGGAACGCTCCCAACCGCTCGAAGAGTGCGTGCATTTCGGTGCACAACTGCTGCCACAGGAGCATCGATCCGCTGTCGTCGACGACGAGTGCCAGATCCAGCCAGCGCTCCCGTTCGGGACGTGTGACGACGTCCAGCAGACCGGTGTGGGCGATTCGATCGGCCGTGGCGGTCTCGTCTATCTCGTGCCGGCGCGGGTTGGGGCGGTAGCGCTTCAGCGGGCGCAGCGCCCGGGCCGTCACCAGCAGGCCGGACAGGGAGCGCGGGTGCGAGATGCGCAGGGCAAGGGCTCTGGGAGGTTCGGGCGCGGGCGGCGCCTCGGGCAGCTCTCCCTCGGTATCGGCATCGGCATCGGCATCGGCATCGCTCCCTCGGTATCGGCATCGGCATCGGCATCGGCATCGCTCTGGGAACCGGCGTCGCCGGGTGGCGTGTCGGCGTCGTCGGTCCCGCTGTCCGCCTCGGGCTGCTCGGCTGTCGCATGGAGTTCGGACGGCCCCTCCTCCTCGTGCAGCGAGGGCGGCAGCATTGCTTCGGGCGCGGTGCCCGTGTCCGCCCCCGCGTCCTCGGACGGCGGCGCGCCGCCCCCGCTCTCCCGCAGGAGCGCCAGTGCGAGCGGCGCGTTCTCCCCCTGGGGGACGCGCTGCGCGAGCCACAGCACCTCGGCCAGCTCCACCGCGGTCGTCTGCTCGCGGAGGTGCTGGAGAATGCGCAGGACCCGCTCCGGCATGCCTATACCGATCCGCCCAGTTGGTGGAGCACCGCTTCGAGCAGCCCCTTGGCGTCGAGGTCCACGCCGCCGAGGCGGAGATGTGCCGCGTTGAGCAGCTGGTCGGTGGCCAGTTCCCCGGGGGCGCGGCGTGCCAGGAACAGCCCGATGAGGTCGTCCACCCGCGGTACCGCGTCGGGGCCGAGATGGGCGGCGACGATGGCACGCAGCCGCCGTTCGTCGGGGTCGGGCAGGTCGAGCCGCAGACAGCGCCGCAGGAAGGCGGGCGGGAACTCGCGTTCACCATTGCTGGTGATCACCACGACGGGGAACTCACGGCACCGGACGAGGCCGCCCACCACGACATGCGGGTCGCTTCCGTGCGCGGTGTGTACCGATGCCTGGTTCTGCCCGGCCGGCAGCCGGGAGAGTTCGGGGATCTCGAACTCTCCCTCCTCGAAGACGGTCAGCAGATCGTTGGGCAGGTCGACGTCGCCCTTGTCGAGTTCGTCGATGAGCAGCACCCGGGGATGCTCGCCCGGTACGAGGGCGGTGCCGAGCGGACCGAGCCGGATGAACTGACCGATGTCCGGCGGCTGCGTGCCCTGGTCCTGGCTCAGGCTGGTCTCCCGCAGGCGTCCCACCGCGTCGTACTGGTAGAGCGCCTCGGCCAGCGTGGACCGGCTGTTCACCGGCCAGCGCAGCACTTTGCCGAGCGACAGCTCGTGCGCGATGGCGTACGCGAGCGAGGACTTGCCTGTCCCAGGATGCCCGGTCACCAGCAGCGGGCGGCGCAGATGCAGTGCGGCGTTGACCACGTCGATCTGCGGCTGGTCGATGAGGTACGGGCGGTGCGGGTCGGCGGGCACCGCGCCGGACTCCCGCTCGTCGAGGCCGAAGCGGCGCCAGGGGGGCGGCTCGGGCAGCAGCAGTGGCCGCACCTGGCCGTCGCCCCGGAAAAGGCGCCAGTCGTCGGCCGATGCGGCCTGCCCCGTGTCGGTCACATCGGTCATGGGGCACTCTCCTCGACGGTGGGATCGATCCACAGGGCCCGTGGCGGCGGGCGGGACGCGTCGTCCCACACCAGGGCGGGGGCGAGGACACCGGCCCTGTCCCCCTCGGCGAGCGCGCGGGCCCGGTGCTGCCGCACCCGGTGCGGCAGACTGCGGACCGCACCGTTGAGCAGTAGCGCCGTGAGTTGGTCACCGGGGACGGCCTGCCGGTCCCAGACGACCACGGGAACCCCGAGCACGAGGCATGCCGCGCGCAGCGCGGCCCGGTGCTGCGGCGGGCAGTCGATGATGACGCGGGCTACCGCGAGGTCGGCCTTGAGCAGCCCGTACACCTGACGGGGCGTCGTGTGCCGGTGGTCGATGCGCAGCAGTCCGCCGCGGTCGATGGCGGCCCAGCGCGACCGCCAGTTCTGCAGGGAGTCCGGTGCCCGGTTGCGTACTTCGGGGCAGCGGACGACCAAGGCGTACTCCGCGCCCAGGACGACCGGCACTTCGTAGGGCGCGGCCTCCTCCTCCCACTGGTCGACGGCGACGTCCAGGTCCTCCGGATCGAGCAGGACCTCGACGACCGGCAGCACGGCGGCAGCTGCGGCCGACGCCGTCTCGCGGACGAGCACGTGGTGCACCAGGCGGGCGATCTCCGCGGGCACGCGCGGTGCGTCGTCGGCCACGACCTGCCGCTCGGTGCCACTGCTTCCGGTACCCGGGTCGTACCAGGCCGTACACCGGTACGTCTCGCCGGAGCAGCGGGTGAGGTGGACAGTCAGCCGCGGGCTGGGCGGCTCGGTGCGCTCGCGCCGCCGCCGTGCCCAGTCGGCGCCGTCGTCACGGCGCTCGCCCAGCGCCTCCCGTCCCACCCCGAGCCGGTGGGCGACCTGCTCGGACCACTTCCAGAATTCCCGCGTCTGCTTCGGTGTACAGGTGGCGGCCAGGTACTCCACTGCGCGCAGCAACGCCGGCACCCGGGGCGACCAGTCAGGCACGGGCGCGCTGTCCCCCCAGTACTCCTCGAGTGCCTCGATCAGCCGCTCCGCGTCGCCAGCGGTCGCGGGGCCCGCGGTGCCGGGGCCGGGCCGCTCGTGCGGCGAGTCCACGGGGTCGAGCGGTTCGTCGAAGAGCGTGGTGTGCGGAAGGGCCTCGCGAGCTGCTTCCGGCAAGCGCGCCCGGAGGTCCTCGGTCAGCAGGTCCAGCAGCCATGCGTACTCACGGACGGACAACAGGCCGGGCACGAGGGCAGCCCGCCCGAAGGCCAGCAGCTTCTGGGCATCCTGCCTGTCGTCGGCGGGAAGGCCCTCCACCAGTGTGGCGATGCCCCGGGGGCGGGTGAGGAGGATCTCCACGATCTCGTCCACCGAGGGGGTGGCCTCGGTGATGTCCAGATCCAGCTCATCGGCGAGCCGTCGGCCCTGCGCCATGCGTGTGCCGGGGTCGGGGAGCAGCCCGCCGACCAGGGCGGTGAGACTGTGCCGGGTGGCGGGATCCACCGGGGCGAGCGGCCGTTCGCCGGGCGGGGCGGCGGCGGGCTCGGCCGCCGCCGTGGGCGGCGTACCGGCGTGCAGTTCGGCATGGATGGCCTGCCAGGGCAGGACAATGGTTCTGCGGATCACCTGGGCGGCGGCGAACCCACCAGGGGGCGGTTCCATGACACCCAGGACGATGCCGACCGCGGCCCCGTGGTCCTCGCACCACAACGGGCCCCCGCTGTAGCCCGGTCCGATGGCCGCTCCGCGCAGCTCGGCGTCGACGAAGCCGAGCGACTCGTCGCACAACTGCACGGAGCCGTCGGCGTACGTGAACGGCTGACCGGCCGCGTACCACGCCCGCACCTGCTGGCCACGGGCCATCTTCGCCCAGTCCACCGGCCGTGAGAATTCCGGTGCCGCGCCCTCCAGTTGCAGCACCGCGAGGTCGCCGTACCAGATGGCGTCCCCGGTCCGGGCGGGCTGGGACGCGGCCGCGCCCGGGGCCGCACGGCGAGCGGGTATCCACGCGCCGGTGCGGGCGACGAGCGGGGCACCCGGGTCCCCGCCGGGGAAGGACACCTCGACCTGTGCGCCCGCGGGTTCGTCCTGGGTGAACCAGTCCCGGCCGAGGGCCTCGTTGACGACATGGGAGCAGGTGAGAACGCGCCCCTCACCGAGGTACACACCGCTGCCGACTACCTCACCGCGGGCGGCACCGAGCACGCAGACCAGGGAAGGGCGGGCCCCCGCGTCCGCCGTGCGCAGCCACCGCCGCGTTCTACCCAGCACGGACACCGGTCGCGGATCCGGCGGCCGAATCCACGTCCGCGACAGCCGGGGCCGGTGCGGCCGGCGACGCCAGATGCCAGTTCGCGGTGATCACCATGGTGGCTTCGCCGGTGGCGCCGACCACGCCGAGCTTCAGGTCCTGGCTGACACGCAGTCCGAAGCTGACGGACAGTTCGTCGGGGGCGTCCGGCACGGTGGCGACCGTGTCGTGCACGCGCTGCAGCAGGGGCACCAGCGGGGCCAGCAGTGTGCCGAGCGCGCCTTCGGTGGCCGCCATGACCCGCCCGCCCCTCGCCACCGGACGGGACGTGCCGAACCCCGGCACCGCCCCTTCGTCATCGGTCTCGCCCTCCGTGCCCGCGAGGGCCGCGGGAAGGGGGGCGAAGACCTGAAGAGCGAGCAACGTCCCGTCATCGAAAGCGAATTCGACGAAGTCAGTCATCCTGGCAGTCTGCCCGAAAAGCCCCAGGAGCAAGGGCCAATCAGCGAGATCCGGGGCCGACGTCGGCCCGCGTCCGGCACCAACCGGTCGAAGGCCATGCCCGGCGGGTAGGTTCCCGCTTCAAGGGGGTGTGCGCACAGGGTTTGTTCACGGCGAACGCCGACACCGATTTCTCCTGTAGCGGAAGGGCGTGAGCAAGTCCGTGCTGAAGCGACGGCCACAGACAGAATCGCCACCGAAAGCGGGTACGGAGCACGCCAACACGATCGACGGCTCGGCTCAGGTCTGGGGGCCGTCCATCCAGGCGCGGGAGGTGTACGGGGGAGTCCACCTCCATCGCACCGAGTCGTCCCGCCTTCCCGTACCGCGGCAGCTGCCACCCGTATCCGCGCATTTCGTCGGGCGCGAGGAGGATCTGGCGGCTCTGCACGACCGTCGCGCCCGCCATCCCTCCACGTCGCCCCTGCTCATAGTGGTCAGCGGCGCCGCGGGCGTCGGCAAGACGGCGCTTGTCTCACGGTGGCTCGGGAGCCTCGCGAGGGAGTTTCCCGACGGTCAGGTGTACGCGGACCTCGGTGGCTTCTCGCCCTCCGGTCCACTGGACCCGAGCGGTGTACTGGAAAGGTTCTTGCGCGCGTTGGGAGCACCCGAGGTTCCGGTACAAGCTGATGAACGCGTTACGTTGTGGCGATCCCTCACCGCGCAGCTGCGCGTGGCCGTCATGCTGGACAACGCGCTCACGGCTGCTCAGGTGCGGCCCCTGCTGCCTGGCGGGCGCGAAAGCGTTGTCGTGGTCACCAGCAGGCGGCGGATGAGCGGCCTGGTCGGCGATGGCGCGTCCCTCCACCAGCTGAATCCGCTGAGTCCCGCAGCCGCCATGGAACTGCTCCGCCGCGGTGGCGGCAGCCGGGTCGCGCAGGAGCCGCAGGCCGCGCGGGACGTGGTGACCCTGTGCGCGCACCTGCCCATGGCCCTTTGTCTGGCCGCCGCACAGCTGGCTGCTCGCCCCCGGCAGCCGGTGTCGGCCATGGCTGACACGCTCTCCCGTGGTCAAGGTCCGCTGGAGGCATTACGTGTGGAAGGAGCGGCGGCGATCCGCATGGCTTTGGATGAGTCCTATCGCTTGCTCCCGCGCGACGTCGCGCGAACGTACCGGTGCATGGGGCTTCTGCCCGTCACCCGCTTCGACACGGACATGGTCGCCGCTGCCTGTGCGAACTCCCTGGATGGAGCGGATCAGGAGCTGGACGTCCTCGTCGAGACGAATCTGTTGGAGGACCTCGGTACAGAGGGCTACCGCTTCCACGATTTGGTGCTCGCCCATGCCCGGCAGCGCGCCGAAGCCGAGGAGACGTCCGCTGCACGCGCGACAGTGCTGCGGCGTTTCGTGGACTGGTGCCTGTTCACGGCCACGGCGGCCGACGCCCTGCTCTCGCCACGGAACCGGGGCCTGGCACGCACCTATGCGCACCCTCCGGCCGAACCGGTCCCGTTCCGGGATTCCCACGAGGCACTGACGTGGCTGGACACCCACCGCACATGCCTCATGGCCGCCGTACGCCACAGCGCCGCAGCGCAGTGGGACACCGCCTGCTGGCAACTGGTCGACGCCATCTGGCCGCTCTTTCTCCGGCTGCGGCCCGCGGACTTGTGGATCGAGGCCCACGAGATCGGACTCGCGGCCGCACGACGAGCCGGCGACCGCCGGGCCGAGGGCCGGATGCTGACCGGCGGCGGAAGCGGGTTCCGCAATGCGGGCCGGGCCGACCAGGCCGCCTCCTGGTACGAGCAGGCGCTTCGACACGCGGAAGAGGACGAGGATCCGCGTCAGCAGGCGCAGGCGCTCAACGGTCTGGGCGAGGCGCACTTGCTGGCCGGGCGGCTCGACCAGGCCGAGGACGGCCTCAGCCAGGCCCTCCTCCTACGCGAGACCATCGGCTACGAGCGCGGAGTGGCACTGTCCCGGCTGGGCATCGGTCTGGTCGCGATGGCCCGGCAGCACTACACCGAGGCCACCGGCCACCTGGCTCGGGCCCGCGCCGGGCTGCTGGCCGTCGGGGACAGGTACGACGCCGCCCGGGCCCTGGCGTTCCTCGGACAAGCCGCCGCCTGTGCCGGGGACCACGACGACGGTGTCCGCCAACTTCGGCGGGCATCAGCCGAGTTCAAGGCGACGGGTTCCCTGCACGGGCAGGCTCGCACCCTGGAAATGCTCGGCCAAGCCGCTCAGGGGCAGGGCGCTCGGGACGAAGCCCGACAGTGTTATGAGCAAGCCTTGACGATCTACCGCTCCCTCAGCCCCAGCGATGCCCAGCGCTTGGAGGACCTGCTCCAGGCACCATGACGCCGTGTCGGGTCATGCCCGCGCCACGCTGTACCAACCCACCGACGGCGCCCCCTCCGACGGGTCGAAGGACTGGTGCAGGCCGACGAGCGCGCTCACCAGGCGGGGGTCCCAGCCCTCCTCCCGGACCTCGTACTCGTCGGCGATGCCCCGGAAGACGAGGTGGACGCGGCCGGAGGCGTCGCGCCAGGTCACCCGGCGGGGCGGGCCGAAGCCGCCGTCGCCCTCGGCGAAGATCGCCATGATCGCGGACACCCAGCTGAGCATCAGCCCCCAGGGCCACCACACCGCCCACCAGAACAGGCGGCCCTTGCGGCCGCGCACGGCCGGGCCCGCGGTGGGCTCCACGATCCACTCGGGCCGGGCGAACGGGCGGCGGCGGTAGGTGATCCGGCCGAGCGGGGCGCCGTACCCGTCGTCGACGAGGTACACGGCCTGTCCCCGGCCCGGCTGCCGCTCGGTCCGGACGCGGGCCAGCGGGGCCTGCTCGTCCACGCTGATGTGGAAGGTGCGTACGGACGCGTGCCATCCGCCTGCCGGGGCACCGCGGCCGTGGTCGGGCTCGTGGTCGCGGCGCAGCCAGGCCAGTTCACCGCCGTCACGCGACTTCTGGGGCGGCCGCCAGTTGACGATCCGCGGTGGATCCGTGCGGTAGTCCACCCGGTACGACATGAGCTGCTGCGCCACGTTGTGCCTCTCCCCGTCTCCCCGTAGATGCGGCGGTACCGCATGCTCTCATCCGCGCGCGGAGGGGCCCCCGGGGCCCCCGGGGCTCGCGAGGCCCACCTCGTACGCGAAGATGATCGCCTGCGCTCGGTCCCGCAGGGACAGCTTGGCCAGCAGGGCGTTCATGTGGGTCTTCACGGTGGAGCGGCCGATGCCGAGGGCCGCCGCGATCTCGGGGTTGCTGAGGCCGCGGGCCACCTCGCGCAGGACGTCGCGTTCGCGCCCGGTGAGGGCGTCGAGGCGGCCGTCCGGGCGGGCTCTCGGGCCGACCGCGCCGGTGGCGAAGGCGTCGATGAGGCGGCGGGTGATCTCGGGGGCGAGGAGCGCCTCGCCCCCGGCGACCGTGCGGATGGCGTCGACGAGTTCCTGGGGTTCGCAGTCCTTGAGCAGGAATCCGGACGCGCCGCCGCGCAGCGCGGAGAAGACGTACTCGTCGCGGCGGAACGTGGTGAGGACGAGGACCCGCACGGGCGGGTCCATCGCGGTCAGCAGGCGCGTCGCGGTCAGGCCGTCCATGCCCGGCATGCGGATGTCCATCAGGACCACGTCGGGGCAGGACCACGTCGGGGCGGCAGGCGCGGGCGAGTTCCAGCGCCTCGGCGCCGTCCGCCGCTTGCGCGGACACGGTCAGGTCGGGTTCGGCGTCGATGACGGCCGCGAATCCGACGCGGACCACAGCCTGGTCGTCCACGACGACCACGCGGACGGTCATGCGTCTGCCTCCTTCATGGCGGGGATGTCGTCGACGGCTTCGGGCACCGGCACCGGCACCGGCACCGGCACCGGCACCGGCACCACAGAAGCAGGCGCATCCGGCTCCTCCAGCGCGTCCAGAAGGTCCCGCAGGCCCGCCAGCGCCTTGCGCGCCCCGCCGGTGACCTCGGTCAGTGCCGTCCGCACGGGCGGCCCCC
>NZ_AOPZ01000066.1 GCF_000414115.1 Streptomyces aurantiacus JA 4570 | reverse complement strand
CTCGGCGGTGGCGCGGCGGCTTTCACGCCGGGACATGTGGTGCAGGTCCGCCACGAGGAGCATGTTCTCCTCGCCGGTGATCAGGCCGTCGACGGCGGAGAACTGCCCGGTGACACCGATCGCGGCACGGACCGCCTGCGGGTCGGCGGCCAGGTCGTGCCCGCCCACCCGCACGTCCCCGGCGTCGGCGGTGATGAGCGTGGACAGGATCTTCACGGCGGTGGTCTTGCCCGCGCCGTTCGGCCCGAGCAGCGCGAACACGGACCCGGCCGGGATGTGCAGATCGATACCGTCGAGGACGAGCTTTTCGCCGTACGACTTGCGTAGCCCGACGGCGGAGACGGCGGTCGGCGACGGATGACCGTCACCTCGACTGGATGTGGGCATGACAGATAAAGGCATGATGGCTTCCTTTCGGAGGCTGAAGACACAGGGGGAGTGGAAGCTGCGGCGGCTTCCGGCGGCCGGTCGGCCCGCGTCTATTCGCGCCGCGCCGAGGCGAACGGGCCGCGCGTGCGGGCTCCCGCGCCCACTGGCATGAGGCGACGGGCGCTACTTCTCGGTTGTGCCGAGGTCCCTGCTGATGGACTCCTGATAGGCGTCCGCATAGGTGCGTGAGTCCTTGACCAGGTCGTCGCAGAACGCGGCGACGTCGTTGCCGATGAGTTCCAGGACCCCCTTGCCCGCGGCGACGCCTTCCTCGAAGAAGTCGACGATCCCGGGGAGCAGAGGCCCGTCAGGCAGGTCGATCGGTCCGACCTTGAACAGGTACTTCTGCATCTCCTTGTAGACGATCTGGTAGTCCGGCGGGAGTGCCTTGACCCGAGCCATGTGTGCCCGCCACTGCTTCTTGCCCTCGATGATGTCCTGGATGCCCACGTCAGCCTCCCAGCCGGCTCAATTTCCTTGCGACGTTCCTGTTCAACTGCTCGCGCCACCGGTCGCGATAGGTGCGAGCCCCTTCCCCGCCGGCCAGTGCCATGCAAAAGCCTGGGATGTCGTCACCGAGTACCTCGTGGACGCTCTGCCCCTCCGCCGCTGTTTCTTCGAGCAGCCCCAGGGCGGCGTCGGCGATCGGCGTCAGGTTGCGGCCGGTGAAGTCCCCGTGGGGAAGGAGGTGGACCTTGATCTGATCCCACGCCGCCCGGTAGTCGTCCGGCAGGGCTGCGGCCCGGGCTTCGAACGCCTTCCAATCCCTGGTGAGATCGCTGCCTGTGATGGTCTCCCAGAAGTTCATCTCCCGCCCTCCCTGAGCTTGTCGATGCGTGATGAGACGTACTGCCATTTCGTCCAGAACTTCGCGAGTTCCTCGCGTCCGGCGTCATTGAGCGCGTAGAACTTGCGCGGCGGACCCATCCCGGATGGTCGTTTCGTCACCTGGACGAGTTCGTTCCTCTCCAGGCGCAGCAAGATGGTGTACACCGTCCCCTCGACGACGTCGGCGAAGCCGAGCTCGTTCAGCTGACGGGTGATGGCGTACCCGTACGTTTCCTCGCTGCCGATGATTTCGAGCACGCATCCTTCGAGCGTGCCCTTCAGCATCTCCGTCAGGTCGTCCACCGCGAGTCCTCCTCGGCCCCTAGCGGTACTGCGTAGTACCGAGTACCACTATACGGTACCACCGAGTAGTGGAGGATGTCAGCGCGGCGGAGTCGCTACGCCGTGGGCTCGGGCCTCCCCGCCGACGCGGGGGCCGCGGGCCTGGCCACGCGGAGGATTCCGTCGGCCAGGCGGGCCAGGGCGAGCAGGGTGGCAAGTGTCCAGATCACGGTGCCGGGCCAGCCGAAGCTGAACAGCAGGGGCGCCAGGGCGAGCAGCATGAAGCTGATGAGCAGGGCGGGGCAGACGATGGCCAGCAGGCCGTACGGGACGCTCCACCTGCGGGCGAACTGGCGAGGCTGCGGGCTTCTGCGCCAGATGTGATGGCTCAGCCAGGAGCGGGCGTCGGCCATGGCACGCGGGCGTACGAAGGGCTCGTCGACGAAGGCCAGCAGGAGCAGGTAGCCGTCGAGTCTGAGGAACGGAATCAGGTTGATGGTGACCGTGAAGAGGTTGGCCAGGACCATCCGCCACCAGAACTCGGAATGTCCGGCGACGTCCGCGGCCGCGGCGAGGGCGGAGAGTGCGGCCATGCCGGCATTGACCAAGACGCCGGCCAGGGCGACGACGACGCGGGCACCGCGTGGCAGACGCCAGCTGGAGGAGACGTCGCAGAAGAACGCGGGGCAGACGTAGTACAGCAGGGCGATGCCCATGCGGCGTGGGTGGCCGCCGAGTGCGGCGACCGCGGTGGCGTGGCCGAACTCGTGGCAGATGTTCACCGCGATCATGGCGAGCAGGATGTGCCACCACATGCCTGGTGACGGGTCCAGCAGGGACCGGGCCATGTCCGGCAGCCGCGTGGCGGTCGCACAGGCGCCGCCGGCCAGGAGCAGCGCGTACAGCAGCCGCGAACTCCGGTGACCGGCGATAACGCCGAGCGCGGCCAGCGCGCCAGTCAGCCTGTGGGGCCGGTAGAGCGTGAGTTGGATGGTGACCGGGTTGGGCCGCGTGAGGCGCCTTTCACCGGCAGCGGGGGCGGCGGTTTCGAGCAGGTTGAGGCGCGTGAAGTGCTGGAGGAGTTCAGCGGACTTCAGCGACCCGAGCCTGGCGGACCAGGCGACGGCGACTTCCTCGCTGGAGCGGGTGCCGTCCAGGCTCCGCAGGAGCTCGACCGCGTCGCGCCCCATGCGCAGGTACGCGCCTTCCGGCAGGCTCACCACGATTCGCTCGCCGTGAGCGGTGAATTCCACGCCGGGGCGCAGAGCGGGCCAGGGTGGCGGCTGAACAGGCGGGACCGATGGGGCGGACGGGCCGGGCGAGACAGTCGAGGTAGTCATCAGCCTCTGTGGGGATCAGGGCACGTGATGCCCGTCGGGGCCCGGCACGGGCCGCCTCGCGTGGCGTCGCTGCGGGGAAGTGGACACGAGGCGAGGCGGCGCGTGCCGGCGGGGAAAGGGAGTTGCCGCTACGGGCGTCTCAGTGGCCGCCGTTGTACCACTGGTAGGCGTTGTAGGCGGCCGAGCCGAAGTTCGAGACCGCCTGGGCCCCGTGGTCGATCGCTGCGCCCCAGTTTCCCTGCACGCCGTGGTAGACGGCCTGACCGGTGTGTCCCACACCCGCCCAGCCCTGCTGCCACGCCTGCTGGCCCGGCCCGTCGACCGGTACCACGTGAGCTTCGAGGGACTCCAGGACTTCGATGTCCAGGTCCAGCGTTGGGTCAAGGACCTGAGTGCTCATGAGCGCCTGCATGCACGTTCCTGCCTTCTGTGAGGAAAGGTGGCGGGGGGCCGCCTGGCGCCTCAGAGAAGCAGACAACGGTGCTTCTTTCTCGTACCGTTCGATCGCCCCGGCGCGAAGTCGCCCATTCGGCGCCCCGGCCTTCCACCGAACCGCAAGGGAGTCTGTGTCTGTCCATCTCGGCCAAATGCCGAACGCCAAATGCCAAATGCTGAATGCGTGGCGCCTCCATTTGCAGCCAGAAGGCAGTCGGGCCCGGCGCGCCCGCCGCTACGAACCTGCTGGGTGAGCCACTATCACGCCGGGAGAGCCAAGCGGTTCCCCTCCAGCTTTGGAGAAGGAGAGTTCATGTCCGCAATCCGTCGTGTCTCCGCGCTGTCCGTGACAGTTCTGGCGGCAGCCGGCCTGTTCACCGTACCGGCCCAGGCCGACTCCGCCTCCGCCAACTCCGCCACCTGCGGGAGCCGGCTTGAGCACTACAGCGGCACCTTCACTGGAAGTTTCAAGCCGACAGGGGAGGCCGCCCAGCACGTCACCGTCGAATTCCTCGACAGCAACGCGGTTCATGCCACCACGGTCAACAGCAAGACCGGAAAGGTCCAGTCCGTGGGAGGCAATTACTTTGTCGCCGAGGCCAACAAAAGCCCTGCGATCGCGCTGAACACGATGGAAGGGACTTTCGCGGGTCTCCCGTCCTGTCACTCCCGCGGACATGTCGTCAAGATCAAGGGTGGAGTCTCCAAGGACGGTTTCAAGACGGAAACGCCCTTGACGCTCAAAAAGGTCTGACAGAAAGGTCTGACGCCGCCCCCCGCCCCGGTGCGCCTTTCGCCTTCAAGGTCATACGGATCCGTGACGGCCGAAGAGGCGGGGGAGGCGGGGGCCGGGAAGCTTCCGGTGACGGCTTACCGGCGGCCTGATCGGCCCGGGCGCTGACGACGTATCAGGGTCCCTGATCCGTCAGCCGTCGTCGCTGCGCTCGGTCACCCGGCACCGTCGCCGGCGATGTACCTGCCCAACCCCGGCCGGCTCTTCGCCGCCGCGGCTGAGCGAGGACCAGGTCGCCGCGCAGGAAGAGATCGAGCAGGCCCGCGCCCACTGGATGGAGGGCTCGCGCTTCGGCGAGGTGAAGGGGTACGACGGGGGCCGCTGCCTGCTCCTACGCTTCCTGCGGTGCCGTTGAAGCCCCGGGGGCGGGTGCGCTGACCTGCGGGAATGAGGGCGGTCGGCGGCTCGGGGTGGCGGGCGGCCCGAGAGCCACGGGTGCGGGCGGCGTACCTTGTTGACGCGACCGTTGCGAGGACGCTGCCTCGCGCTCAGGCGTCAGTTACGCCCTCGGGGAACGTGACGCCGGGCCCGGCCACTGGCGGAGTCGACAGGCGGTCCCTCCGAGAGTCCGCAACTGGCCGGCAGTTGAGCCCTTGTGCAGCCCGAGGCGTGTCACCAGGCTTGGCGAGCTCGCCCGGCGGAGGAGCAGAGAGGGCGGCTGCCGGAAGGCTCGCGGCGGCCGGCGGTGCGGCGTTGCCGCCACCCGATGAGGTTGCCGCCCTGGACGAGGTGGAGTGCTTGGCCAGCCAGACACGTGTGGTGTCATAACCCCGCTGGATCAGCTCCGCTGTGTGCCGAAAGCTCAGCGGATTGAGCGCTCTGTAGACCTCAGGGGTCGGCAGCACATGAACGTTTCGCTGAGCTGCCGCGAGTTCACCTGCCGCGATCCGGCCGACCATGGTTCCCAGGGTGCGTATGAGGATGGGCAGAACGCCGACAGGGGATGCCTGGGGTCTGACGGCCAACAGTGAGGGAAGGACGTAACTGGTCATCGCGCCAAGTGACTCGGCCTGTTTGATGGGGATGTCAGCGGACTGGCTGCCGTCGACCAACGACCGCCCTTCCCATGGGACGGGAGGCAGTACACCGGGGATGGACGAACTGGCGAGGAGAGCCGTCAAGGCAGAGCCGTGAGAGAGCACAACAGGCATTCCCGTATACACGTCAGTGGCGACAACGTGCGCAGGGACCGCTGTGTCCCTCAGATCGCTTATGCGCAGGCCGTGTTGTATCAGGAGGCTCAGTCGGTCGGGTGCCGCGATGCTGTCCCGCAGGCCGGCGATGCCAACGGTGAGCGACAGAGGGCGCAGCGGAAGCACATCGCCGCGGCGTACGCGTAACCAGAGGCGCTGAAGATTCTCGAGCCCCGCGAGCGTGGGGTCCTGCGCGAAAGCTACGGCATTGAGTGCCCCAGCGGAGCACCCTACGACGAGGTCGGGACGAATATCAGCTTCAGTGAGCGCGCGCAGCATACCCACCTGCACCGCGGCGAGGCTGGCTCCGCCTTGGAGCACGAAGGCTACCGTCATGTGAGCGTGTCCTCCTGGCTGGTGTCGACAGGACAGAGGGGAACAACACGCGGCTTGCGCGGACGGGAGAACGTGGCGTGATCACCTTCCGTTCGACGGCCTGCGACGAGGCTGCTGTTGCCGCTGTCCCTGAGGAGTGCCGATAGCTGATGGGGTGAGTCCCGTCGCGGAGGGCGGACGCCATGTGTTGTAGGCAGGAAAGGGCGAGCTGTGCGCGGTTCGCGCATACCGGGGGGCGGTTCACCGAAGCCGATGCCGCAGGTCGGTTCCGATCATCCACCTGATTCACCCAGGTGTGTGTGAAGTTGTCGATCCATGCAGAAATGGATCATGGCGAAGCTTAGACAGAGTGATGGCCGCATCGCTAGCACGTCGTATGTGAGGCAGCACACGCTTCGGCTGCGTGTGCTCGATGATTCACTTGGGTAACCGCGAGCGTCGTTTACCCATTTGGTGCATTTAGCGGAACGTGTCGTCACTCGCCGAAAGGTCAAGGTTTGTGAGTGAATCCGACCCTGACCCGTGACTCTGAGTCGGTACCGGCCTTCGAATCCGGAAGCCTGAGAGGTTTCCATGTGCACTGAGTGTCAATGCTCTTCCGGAGGAACGCGGGACGAAGCCACGTCGTCGACAGTGTCTTGACAGCCGTCGCGGGGTCCGGAGAAGCTTGCTGTTCGATCTTCTGGTGGGGGGTGCCTGCGATCTCCACGATGTCGAAACCGCGGGCGTATGGTTCCACCCCGCTCACCGATGACGTCGAATTACATCGATCCACTGGTCGGCCGGAATGGATGATTGCCATGAGCGTCAATCCCGTTGTTCTGCTGGGTAACGATGATGACGAACCTGATCACGACGTCATGTTCACGGAAATCGCGAGGCAGGGTGGCGAGGCCATTCGCGTACACCCCCACGAACTAGTCATCGAGATAGCGAATTCCAAGCCGGTGTTCTTGGTGAACGGCAAGCAGGTGACGCCCTCACTTGTCATCGGCTGGGTCTACGAGGATGACCTGCTCCTGGGCATGAACCAGCTGGAGACGTTCCGGCTGGCCGGGATCCCCGTCGTCAACACGGCCATGACGCTGCTGCGTGGTCAGTCGAAGTACCTCAACTCCGCCCTCATGGCCGCCTCCGACGTGCAGCACCCCGACGTGGTGTGGGGGCAGCAGGTCGAAACGCTGAACACAGCTGCGGACACCCTTGGTTACCCCCTGGTCTACAAACCCATGATGAGCTCCTTGGGGCGTGGGGTGGTGCGTGTGGACAACCGCGACGACCTGAGCGGGCTGGTAGCCGAACGCAACCCGGAAGGTGACGGGTACCGCGTGAAGAACGAGGGGTTCTACCTCCAGAAGCACATCGACGCCGAAGCTCGAGACATTCGGGTGATGTGTGTGAACTACCGCGCTGTGATTTCTTATCAGCGGACGGCACCGGCCGGCCAGTGGCGCTCCAACACGCCTGGCTGCGAGCGCGTGGTGGTGGAGCTCACGGACGAAATCCGTGTCCTGGCCGAGCGTGCCTCGGAGGCAGTGGGAGGGCTCTTCACCGGAGTCGATCTCGCCAAGGACGTCCATGGCCGCCTCTATATCTACGAAGTCAACACCTGCCCGACGTTCTTCGAGCCGTCGCAAGCACTGGGTGTTCCCCCGGTGGCACTGACCGAAGCCGGCTCCTTCCTGTATGCGGCCAGTCAGGACTTCGAGCGTGCACGTCAGCAGTGGCGTCCGACCGTTCATGCCCACGCGGGTCGCTGACCGCGAGTACAGGGGTACAGGAAGCGTGATAGGGACGCGCTGTGGGAGGAATCAGTGGAAGAGACGTGGGACGCCGAATTCGAGGAAACACTCCGGACATTCCTCCCCGACATGAACCCCGAAGACGTCTTGTCTCCGGACACGGATCTGGTGCTGGCCGGCCTGAACTCCATCGGGACGGTTGAGCTGTTGCTGGCACTCGAGGATCGATATGAGGTCGCCGTGCCGGACGAGTTCCTGGAAAGCAGCATGTTCGGCACTCCTGCCAGTCTGTGGAAGGTCTTCTCAGGACTTCGCAGCTCCGACTGAAGCTTTCCCGAGCACTGCTGACCGTGAACGAGTCGATTCACGTCCTTCACAGTCGAGCCCGCTGGTGCGGATGTGGGAGAGGGACAAAGGTGACGCACTCACCGAGCACACACACGACTCATAGCCTTCTTCCCCTGTCCAGAGCTCAACTCTATTTCTGGCACCTGTACGCCGAACAGCCGCGCACTGCTGGGCGCTGGAACCTTCTCGTGCGCAGCAGGGTTCCCGACAGAACGAGCCTTGCCGACGTCAGGACCGCGCTTCAGCTTCTGGTGGACCGGCACGAGGCGCTGCGCAGCACCATCGAGCCAGGCCCGCTGCCACGCCAACGCATCAACACGAGCGGTTCCATGGTGATGCGCGTACGAGAGCTGGACAGTGATGCCGATGAGCAGGTCACCGACGCCCTGCGTGAAGCGGGTGGGCAGACGTTGGACGCCGAGCACGGACCTACTGTCCGTGCAGACGTGCTGACGGTCGCCTCGGTACCCAGATGGGTTGCGCTCGTCGTGCACCACATGTTCGCCACCGCGCGAACGATGGATGTCTTGCAGGACGAGCTGCAGCACATGCTCGCCCACCTGCGAGCAGGCGCCGACCCACAGGAGGGGCTGGACCCGGCACAGTCCCTGGCGCGCCGCATCGAGTACGAGCAGTCCCCCCAGGGGCTGTTGCGGGCGGACCGGGCGATCCGCCATCTCACCGGTGTCATCGAGCAGCTGCCGAACGTGTTGCTTCCCTTCCGAGAACACCATGCCCCGGAACCAGTCGTCCGGCAGAAGTTGCGCATGCATTCGGCCGCTGTGACGCATGCCGCCGACATCGCGGCGCGCCGGCTCAAGGTGCCCCGGTACAGCGTGGTCTTCGCCGCGGTGGACGTCGTCCTGTCCACCTACGCCGGGCAGAACGTCGCGTGGACGATGTACATGGACAAGGGGGCAGTGGACAAGGGCCGCTCCTTGATCGACTGCACCACCCAGAACGTCTACGCCCAGGTTGGTTCCCGTGCGCATCAGCTGTTCTCGCAGGCTGTGCGGGCGGCATGGAAGCAGCAGTTCGTCGGCCAGGTGCACTGCGACTACGACTACGCGCGTCTCCTGGAAGCCCACTCGGACGTCGGCCTGGACCAGCGCACCTGGAAGAGCGTCAACCTGTGGTTCAACTGCCGAGGGGCGTTCCGCTCATCGGACGAGCCCGACGCACACCGACTGGACGGGTTGCGTCGCCGGTCCCGGCTGAAGTGGGAGGAGGTGTCCGACGACCGGCCGTTGGTGGCCGTCGAGGTACGGTTCCTCCGCCCCGAGGCGTGTCTCGACCTGTGGGTCGGAAGAGAGCTGATCCTGCCCGACGACATGGTTGATGTGTTGAAGGCGATCGAGGAGCTGCTGGTGCGCTTCGCCGTGGACGGCGAGGTGCCCCTTGAGGAGGCGCGGAAGCACATGGGAGCCGGCGCCTGGCCCCGACTGCCCGAGCTCCGGCGGCTGCGGGACGGTCGCTGGATCGACTTCGAAGCCACACGGGCGGTGTTCCTGTGCTTGCCCGGCGTGCTCACGGCAGAGCTCGAGGTCGTCGACACCGGGCCACACCAGGAACTGGTGGTGACCGTGGAGACCACGGCGGGGGACATCACCGAAGCAGGGCTGCGTAACCACGGGCAGCAGAGGATTCGCACCCATGGGGTCGTCCTGCCCGACACCTATGTGGTCAGGAGGGCCGGGACGGGGCAGAAGGCCGCCTCGACGGATGACCGGGCGACTCGGCTCTTGTGCGAAACGGTGGCCGAAGCGACAGGCAGGCCGCATGGCGATGCTCACGCCAGCTACCGAGCCCAGGGCGGGAGCGCTGAGCAATTGCCGTGGATCAAGATGCAGCTGGAAAGCCGGGGCATCCGCCCGTTCGACCATGAAAGCCTCCTGGCGCCCGCAAGCCTCGGAGAGGTCGCCCAGGCACTGAGGCGATAGGGGATGGGCGGGGCATCCTGCGGTCTGTCTCTCGACCCGCCACCTTTCCGTGGCGAACCACATGTGTGGCATCAACGTGCACGACCTGCCAGCACGTGCCACGCCACGCCGGAGGACGCAGCGGGGCAGGGGCTGACGGCGGCGCGGGCCCGGCCCTACCTCGGGTCTGCCCGATAGCGGTAGAGCACGGTCTCCTCCGCGCTGAACTGCGAGAACGGGAAGGGTTCCGCTGACAATGCCGTGACCCCTGCGCCCAGGAAGGCACGGGCAACCGAACTGCCGGACTGCGCGTAGACGACCAACGGCAGTTCCTTTCCACGGCAGTGATCAAGAATGTGGTCGAAGGTTCCGTTGCCCAGCGTCATACCAGTGGCGACCACGGCATCCGCCTCTGCGAGTACGTGACGCATGTCGTCCGTGACCGGCTCCCCCCACTGTGTGCTGCGCAGGTTGAAGTCGCAGGGCAGGGGCACGCCGCCGCGGTCGCGAATGGCGGCGACCAGAGGGTTGACGACGCCTATGAGGGCGACCTTTGCCCCGGCGGGGACGGCAAGGAGTTCCGCGACGGCCCTGTCCCTGGCTTGTGCACGGACCTCGGGTGTGCCGTGAGGAAGGCGAACAGGGGTAGCCCCTTCGGCCTCACGGTGGGGCAGGACCTGGGCGAGATATGCGTCGAGAGCAGCGATACGAACAACTGCTGACGGGTGCCTCAGAAGACTGTCGAGGGAGTGCCCCGAGAGGTCGGCGCACAGATCGGGTGTGAGTTCGCCCGCCTCGAAGGAACAGGCCCCGAAGGCATCGCCGGACCTCAGGAGGAGGTAGTGGTTCCGGTAAGTGACCTGGCTTCCGGACAGCCGGGTGGTGTGGTGGAGCCAGAACGCACTGGTGGTGGCGAACTCCTCGGGCGGGAGCCCGTAATGCCCGGCGAGGACCTTTTGCTGGAGGCCGGCCAAGGAGTACGGCTGTGAGTGGGACATGCCGGGGCCTCTCTACTACGGATGGGAACTGTGCTGGAACGCGCCGGACAGGGGAAGCGACCAAGCTTCTGTGGACTGACTTGCGTGGGCGGGCGGCGGCCAGTCCATCGACGACCACGGAGGCTCCAATCCCGCTTGTGTGTCGACTTCGTGCGCGCGCATGGACTCGAGGTTCACGGCATGGGCGTGTCGCGCGTAAGCACTTTCGACGTAGCGGTGCCCGGTGTCGGCGGCTAGGAAGACGTACGTTCGCGAGCTGTCGCGTTCGAGTTCGGAGAGTGTGGCCACATAGGCCGCGCCCGAGGAGAGACCGGCGAAGATTCCGCTGGCCCGCAGGAGGTGTACAGCCCCCGACATGGCATAGTCAAAGTTGAGCCAATGGATGCGGTCGTACAGGTCGTGCCGGACGTTGCGGAACGGTATGGAACTACCAATTCCGGCAATGATCATGTCCGGATCCGCGACGTGTTCGGCGCCGAATGTGACGCTGCCGAAGGGCTGTACCCCTACGAGCCTCAGCGCGCGCCCGCTCTCACGGAGATACGTGGCTATGGCCCCCGTCGAGGCGCCGGTGCCCACCGCGCCGACCAACGTCAAGGGACCGTCGGGTACCTCCTTGTTGATGAGATCAGCGATGTCGCTGTAGCCGAGGTAGTGGATCGAGTCGTGGTACTGCTGCATCCAGTGGTAGCTCGGATTCTCCTGCAGAAGCTGGGAGATCCGCTCCACCCGGAGGTTCTGGTCGAGGCGTAGATCGTTCGAGGAGCGGACCTGTTCGAGTGTGGCGCCAAGGATTTCGAGCTGTATGCGAAGAGCATGGTCCACTGTGGTCGAGCCGACGATGTGGCAGTTGAGGCCGTAACGGTGGCAGGCCAGTGCCAGCGCTTGTGCGTACATGCCGCTGGAACTGTCGATGAGGGTGTCGCCCGGTGCCACCTCGCCCCGCTCCAGGAGGTGACGCACAGCCCGGAGGGCCGAATAGAGCTTCATGGACTCGAAGCGCAGGCACAGGGCTCCTGGAGGAACGGCTACCACGTCCGGTTCCTTGAGTGCTTCGACTATGTGCTGATGCATCCGTCCTCCTCCCGGTCAGCGGGTGTCGCTACGGCACAGCCGGAAGAGGAATGCCTGGCAGTTGTCGCCTTCCCACGTCTGGCGATGCGTGATGGTGGGGTGGAACCCCAGCCCGATGGCGTGGGCGACGATGGCCCGGATCTCAGACGTGTTGGACACGACGAGATGGACCTCGCCGTCGGGCGCGAGGAGATCGCGTTCGGCTAGCTGGTCGAAGAAGCGCGTGACGATGCCGGCGCCTGTGCACACATTGCGTATGACCGCTGGGTCGTCGCTCGTCTTCGTGCTCACCGCCGGAGGATTGAAGGTGACGACGTCGAACCTCACGGGGTGGGGGAAGCCCTCGAAGAGGTCGGACACGAGCGGACGGAAGAGGGTGCCCGGGCGGTCGCCCACCAGGCGCCGATAATGGGCCGTCGCGGTGGCGACACTAGCGCTGTGGACATCGGAGGCGATGACTTCACCGGCACCTTTGAGGCCGGCGATCACGGCTTCGACACCGAGCCCGGCACCGACGACTGCGTACCGTCTACCGGCGAGAGGGATGGTCCCGTCCAGCAATCGATCGTGGATGATGCGGCTGGTGTCACCCGGTGCGAAGACGCCGGGCGGTACATCGAACGTCCAGCCGTTGTACGTGTAGCTGCGATGGGTGTGTACATCCGACTTCGTGCTGTTGATCGCGAGGATCTCGTCACGTGGGAGGGTTGCAGGCAGTTCGTCCAGTACCGCCTGGCGATTGATTCGGTCGAACGAGACACCGGTTGCGAGCCGGTCGGTCATCTTGCCTCCGTACAAGGTGGGTGACGGGGGGCACGGCGGTCAGTCCAGAGATCCGGCGCCGTCGAGCAAGGTGTGGGCTCCGATGACATCGAGCAGACGGTCGTTGGAGTAATTGAGGCTCGCTGAGCGCAGGTCCCGAAAGAATCGCTCCAAGGGGACAGGAGCGTCCCGCAGGTAGCCCGTCATCGCCCCCGCCAGCTGTACGAGCCGGTCGACTGCCGAGAACGTCAGCTCGGAGCTGACGACCTTCAAGGTGTTGAGGCGAGTCTGAAACCCGCGATCCTCCAGCGGAGTGCCAGTGCGGCGCCGTCGCAGTACCTCGTCCCGAACGCGCAGCAAGTACGTCCCGGACACCTCAAGATCTATGCGCACCCGAGCGAGCCGATGCCGGACCAGGTCGCTGTTCACCGAGATGCCACCCGGCCGGCGTTTCGAGCGGAGCAGTGCGACCAGTTCGTCCAAGGCCCTGCGCGCGGCTCCGATCCAGCAGGATGACCAGGCCAGGTGTCCTGCCGGAATCATGCTGTCCACGGCGACCTGCCGGAATCCACCGGGCGGGCCTATCACCTGATGTCCGGCGGCGACGCCCGACAACTCCATCCCTACGCTGCGAGTGGCACGCATGCCCATCGCATCCCAGCCGCGCACCACCTGAGCGTCGACTTGCGTCCGATCGAGGTGCACCAGACTGACCTGGCTCGGTGGTGCGTCAGGTCCGGCACGCATGGTGACCAGGAACCCGTCTGCGTACTCGCCCCCTGTCACGACCGGTGCACTGCGCCGGACTACCAGGTCCTGCTCCTCGGCCAGGAGCGCCGCCGATGCCCGGAGCAGATGCCCCCCCTTGGCGGGTTCGGTGGTGACGGACGCGAGATAGTAGCCCTCCTGCGCGATGCGAGGGAGCAACTCGGCGCGCAGACGGTCGTCGGCATGCCGGACGACGGCGTCGACCTGCTGACAGTGCATGGCCCAGATCATTGCGGTCGAGAGGCAGCCTCCTGCGAGAACGGTGGCCACCTGGACGAGGTCCGCGAGGTCGCCGTCCATGCCCCCGTGCGCCGCGGGCACCAGCAGCCCGAAGAGGCCCGCTTCGCGCAGGGCGAGCACACTCGCGTGCGGGAAGGCAGCGTCGGCGTCAGCCTTGCCCGCGTGCTGGGCGAGCACGGGTACCACCTCGGCCGCCAGGGCTTCGGCCTTCGTCATGTCAGCTCCGATCGGCGGGTGGTGGGAGACGGAGTCCGGGGGCGGAGGAGGCCCCAACGTGTTGAGCGGCTTCTTGATTCGCGCGTGCTCGTAGCGCCGCTCGGTTCGTCTTGCCGGTGCTACCAATGGGGAGTTCCGCGACCACACGGCAGATCTTCGGGACTTTCAACGGCTCCAGGCGCTCACGCAGACGCCGTAAGACCTCATCGGAACGCAGCGCGGTGACGGTGAAGAGGACTGCGGGACGGTCACCACTGGGCGGCACGAGAGCCGCGTCGGCGACTTGCGGGTCGGCGAGCACCGCGGCTTCGATCTCCGCGGCGCTCGTTCGTACGTCCCCCTGTTTGAACAAGTCGTCGTAGCGGCCGTGAAAGTACAGTCGGCCCGCGTCATCGAGGTGGCCGTAGTCGCCCGTGTACAGGGTGCGTTCTCCTGTGACGGCGTCTGTACGGTAGATCTGCCGGGTGAGCGCGTCGTCCTTCCAGTAGCCGACCATCAAATGCGCCCCGGAGACGACTATCTGCCCTTCCGCGCCGACGGGCAGAGACGCTCCCTGGGCGTCCACGATCCGTACCGTGGTGCCGGGTAGCGGTCTGCCGACGGAGCCGGGGTGTGTCAGATCGCTGTCCGGGTCGGCGATGGTGACGCGCTTGCACTCGGTGATCCCGTACATGAGGCGCACGGTGGTATGCGGGAACACACGGCGGATACCGTCGATTTGTGCCGCGGACAGAGCCTGACCGGTGTTGGTCACCAAACGTACGCCGGGCGCGGTGGCGTGGCGGCCGAGCCGGATCAGCATGTGTGCGAGTGACGGCACGACGGGGACGACGGTGACCGCGTGACGGCGGATGGCGGCCAGCATTCCGCTGTCCCGACCCGGCCCTCGAAGCAGCACCGTGGCCCCCACAGACGCAGCCATGAATGCCTGGTAGAGGCCGTAGTCGAAGGACAGCGGCAGACGGCAGAGGATGACGTCGTCCGAGCGGTACCCCAGCCGCGCGGCGATCGCTCCGGTGGCGAACAGCACTTGAGCATGTGGGCACCTCACGGCCTTCGGCTGCGCCGTGCTCCCCGACGTGTAGAGGAAGAGGACGTCGGCGTCCGCGCGAGCGGGAGGGCCGTCGGGTTTCGGCCGGTCCCCGAGAGGCGGGCCGGTCTCGGGTGCGGAGGTGAGGACCAGGGACGGCTCGGCGTCGGCAACTATCTGCTGCTCCTGGGCGGGCCGCAGGTCGGGGCTGAGAGGTACGGCGATGGCTCCCAGCCGCGAGCAGGCATAGATCGCGGCGAGTACCCAGCGCTCCGCAACGGCACGAATCAGTACGCGGTCCCCGGCGCCCACCCCTGAGCGTGCCAAGCTGTCCGCGTAGGTACGACTGTGCTGGTCCAATTCTGCGTACGACCACGTTCCGCGGCCGTCGCACACGGCGATGGCATCCGGCCGGTGGTACGCGGCCGCGGTCACGAGGGTGTGCAGCAAGGACGCGGCAGCGGAAGCGGGCATCGCTCTCACCTTCTCGAAACTGGCTTGTCCAACCACTCCTCCTCGCGCTCCGTGCGTTGTGCTGAGGAGCGCGAGTTCGCCGACGTCGTGTGGTCGACCGGTGGGCTACGAGGAAGCTTGGGAATAGAATCCCCAGTAAGTTTGAGCTGCCTGAGAGTCGGAGTTATACGGACGCCACCGAGGCGGGCGCCTGCACGAGTTGGCAGTGCCTTACCGCGACCTTTGGCACGGCAGGGCGACTTTCTCCTTTGCCTTCGCGATCTACCTTAAGCTCGGCACCGGGGAGCCGTCCATAAGCAACTGCATTCTCTTTACAGCAGGTTGGTACTCGACCTGACGCGTGATCAATCGATCGCCTTGGGTTGGGAGCGACGCGCCACGAGTAGATTCAGGGGAATATGTAGCGAAACGATGTGATCTGGGGCCGCCCGACGCGCGAAGGAAGTGATGGCCATCGCGCGTAGTCGCCGCTTTTGCCGCTCCGTCAGCGCCGAGACGAGGTAGATGCCCGAAAGGAAGCGATCCCAGAGATCCTCCGGGCTCAGGCTGAGCGACACCGACGCGTCGGTGACCGTGGCGCCGGTGGAGAACGCGCCCACTGAACGGCAGAGTTCGACCAGTCCAGCGGGTTCGAACCTCCCGTCCAGTGGCAGGTCCGGCAGGTCCCTGCCGAACTCAGAGTTCCAGAAGTCGGTGAGGACTTCCCCCCACGTGCACTCCAGGGAGTCGGGCACCGGAACGGCCGGCGGCGCTTCCACGATTGCTGCGAACGTTCCGCCCGGACGCAGCAATCGGCCGATGTCCGCAAGGGCCCGGGGAAGGTCTGAGAAGAGCATGAGGCCGAGATGGCAGATGACCGCGTCCGCGCAGGCCGTTGACAGCGGAATGCGTCCGGCCTCACCCTGGACGAGCGGCACGTCCTTGCCCAGGCGTCGGCGCGCGCCGGCTAGCTCGGCGCTGGATCTGTCGACGCCAACCCCCATTTTGCGTCCGCGTGCTCTGTGCAGGACTGCCGCGAGAGCCGCCCCGTCGCCACAGGCCACATCTAGTACGACTCCTGGTGCCGTGGTGTGCTCCGCAGCCTCCGTGGTGTGCTCCGCAGCCTGCGTCACCGCACGGGCAAGAGCTTCGTAGGACGACAGCCCGGCCGGTCCGCGGGCCGGAGCGAAGGCGCAGAAGGTGCCACCGGGGCTGCGGGTGTGATGCGCGTCCACCAGTCGGTCCCAGTCCTGCGGCAACAGGGTGCTGCCTTCGCGTATTTTTTTGACGAACCACGATTCCGACATAAGCCGCCGTTCGATAAAGGCACCGCTGTCGAGAAAATGAATGAGGCGTGCCGGTCCCGCCGTGATGCGCGGGCCCGGCACGCCGTGAGCGGTCAGCAGTGAGCGTGAGCCGCGAAGGATACGTACGAGTCGTTGTCCTGGAGGAGCTCGTCGAGTTCGTGCTGCGAAAGCCCGAGATGCTCCGCGGAAGCCGCGCGTTCGCTGACTGTGGGCGTGGTCGAAGTGCCTTCGGGCGTGGCTGAAGAGTTTTCAGGCATGCGAATTCACCCTTTCCGTGAAGGTTGTAAATTGCCGTATTACTCTATAGGCGGCCGAGGGGCAGGGCAATATCCGAGGAAGCGTCGATCGGAAACATTTGAGTGAGACTTGTCAGTGCAGTCGCCGAAGGCGCCTCGCGATGGATTCCAAGGGTGCTGGGGTGAGAAAGTCGTCGAAAGATATTCCGCCCCAGCCGGCCCGTCTCACATGTTCATGAACCGCGGGCAGCCGCCGGACCGAGAAGCCCTGCGCGAGGTAGCTCATGGACGGCTCGACCGCTCGGTCGCCATGGACGCGTTGCACCGCGCCGTGGATTGCGCGCCACGGTGCGTCATCCGGCTGATCGTGCCGGTCTCTCCGCGGAGGCTGCGCCGCAACCGAATCCGTGATGAATCGGTCCGGAAGGACGAAACCTGGTGTGCCCAGCAAAGCCCGCGCGTGGCGGTCGAGTCCGGTGTGCTGAGCCCGCGTCGTACGCCAGCCGACGCGGGCGTGCAGCTCGGCGTCCGTGGCGCCTTCGCTGTCGACGGTCAGACGCAGCGACTCTACGTCCGGATGCTGCTGAAGCAGGTGTGTGGTGAGGTCGAGGTCCACCCACCTGTCTCCGCTCAGCCGGGTCCAGGAGGGTGGGGCGTACCAGCCGTCTGTGCGTGCGGCATCCTCGATCTCACGGAGGAGGATGTCGCCGTCTGCCGCGGCCTTGAGGAGGATGCGCTCGAACGAGAGCACCATCGCCTCCTGGGCGGACTCCGACATGATGTCCTCCGAGACTTCGAGGAAGACCCCGGCCCCGCTCTCGTCACCGCCCAAGGAGACCGACGCCATGAGGACTGTCGGCGGCGACCCGGACGAGGTCGAGATCCGGCCTCGCGGTGCAGTGCTGACGTCCGTCTCCCCGCGGGGGCTCTCTCCCGGCGATTGCCGGTAGTTGAAGTAGGTGAGCAATTCGATCCCCGCGCCGCGGCGCGCGGAGGCTTCGGCGCTCGCGGCCACCATGCCGTCGTAGTCGTACTCGCCGTGTCGAAGGCCGACGAGGACGTCGCGCCCCGCTCCGTGAGCCAACTCGGAGAGTGTCGTCGACTTCGCGAACCCGATATCGACGAGCGCCGGGCTGATGAAGCAGCCGATGGTGTCACCGTCACCCCTGGGACGCCGATCGGCCAGTACCTGCCACAACCACCTCCTGCTGCCGGTGTACGCGCCGAGCAACGCCGAGAACAGGGCGAGCGCCAGGCTTGAGCCGTGCACTGCGAACCGCTTCGCCACCATGGGGAGGGTCGAGGCGACACTGGTCGACGCCAGCTTGACGACGCGGTTTCTCGCGGGCTGATCAGCGGGAGCACGACGGTAGGGGAACTGCGTGGTGGGGGTCGAGGCCAGCTTCTCCCGCCAACGACGAATACTCGCGGTATTCCGCCGTTGATGGTCCTCCGACTGCTCGGCCAGGGCCGTGTCGAGGATCTGGCCTGCGGGGGAGAGCCGGAGCCCCTCGTCCTTTGCGCGTCCCCGGGCGAGCACGAGAGCCTTGAGGGTGTCCTCGCGCAGGATGTCCAGCGACTGGGCGTCGCTGAAGACGTGCGGAACGACCCAGCACAGGTGCGTCGGTTGGCCGCGTTCGGTCAGCAGCACGCTCTTGACCGGCTGGCCTTCTCCGAGCTCCATGGGCTCCTCCGCCAGGGAGGCCAGGACGCCGGAGAGTTCCGTTGGTCCGGCGGGCTCTGGCAGTGCACGGTGTGGCAGTGCGACGTGCTCGGCGGCGCGCACCTCCTGAAGCGGCTCGCCGTCCGGGCCGAGACGGACGGTGGAGCGCAGGGCTTCGTGACGGTCTCGCACCAGGTGGACGGCGTCAGCGACGGTCGCGCTGGAAGTGCCCGGGGGCAAGTCGACGAGACACGTGAGGTGCGACGTCCGCCGGTACTGCGGAGGGGTCTCCAGGTATCCGTACCAGAACGCGAACTGCGTGCGCGTGAGCGGGCCCGTCCGGACGATGCGATTCACTCCACCATCTCCCCGGTGGGGTGGGCTCGGAGAACGTTCAGGGCCTGGCGCACCGTGGGCAGGCCGCGATCACGTGCCGCGGCGGTCAGTGTACGGCCGGCGTTCGTGTCGATCTCCCACATGCCCACCAAGCGCTCGCACAGGGAGAAGGTGTCGGCCGAGTCGGGAGATTCCCGCCGGCCCGAGGCATCAGCGACGTCCGTGTGGGTGACGACACGCCGCACCGCGGTCGGCCAGTCGCCGACCAGTCGTCGCAGCGCGGGAGTGGAAGCAGTGAAGGGTGCTGCTCCCGGCCGTACTCGGTAGGAGCGCACGAGCAGGCGCAGGAGCTGCTCGCGCTCGTCAAGGCCCAGCAGTTCGTCCTTGGTCAGCCAGTGCGCGAGCCTGTGGGTCGGCAAGGTGTCCACGGAAATTCCCGCTCGGCGGGCGGCTTGCAACGCCGCGGTCTCCACCTCCTCGAAGGATGCGCCCTCACGAGGGCCGGCGACGTTCCTGAGCACGTACTCCCTCCAGGAGCGCGCGAAACTTCGCTGGAAGACCTGGTGATAGCACAGCACTGCCGTGTACGAAACGTGTGTCCCGAGGGCGGTCTCCCCACGATGGTGCGCTTCCCAGCTCGCAGCGAAGTTCGTGCGCCAGAGGGCGGACGCGGGAATCACGGGGGGCGAGGGCGGACAGTCCGCAGCTGTGTCGCGCAGATGGCTCAGGGCGCGGAGAGCGTCCTGGCGTTTGAGATCGGCTGCCGCAGGCACCCGCGCCAGGTGCTCCAGCACGCGGTCCACTGCCCTGCGGAGACCGCCGGACGCAGGCTCGGCGCAACGCGCTATGCGGGGCCAGGTTCTCTCGTAGTAGGGCAGGGACTTGGACACATGGAGCAGAGCGCGGGCTTCGTCACGGGACACGACCGCTGCTTTGCGCGCCGACGTGAGCGCATGCCGGATGTTGACGAGCGGCTCGGAGAGGGCTGCGTAGCTGCCGTCCTCTTGATGCGCGACCGCTACTTCGTCGTCCGCCGTGAGGTCGCCGGTCCGGTAGGCGTGGAACACCTCTCCGATGCCCTTCATTCCGCAGGTGTGGAGTTCGGCGGCACGCAGCGCGCCCATGCTCGCGGCACCGACCACCCTGCTGCCGGCCGCCATCGCCTCGAGGATCTCCTTGTGCCTGATGGGGATCCGCTGCTGAAAGAAGCCATCGATGATCAGCACCGTATCGTCCGGCCCGCATCCGATGCGGTGGAGATCCCCATGGGACACAGGAGGGTGCGCGACCGCCCGAGGCAAGAAGCCGCGGATCTCCGGAGGGCTCACAGTGGGGCCCGAGAAAACATGTGTGGTCATCTCAGGAAGCGGCCTCTTCCGGGTAGAAGGGGATGTCCAGACGGAAGTCGAGATGCTCCGCGAGGACTTTGACGACGGAGAAGTCCGCGGCCGTGCTGAGGTCCACCAGGGCCGGTTCGCCTCCCGTCTCGTCACGTACGAGACCGCAGAGCCAGTCGAGTTCGCGATCGATGTCGTCGAACGCTGTCGTGAAGGGCGCTGTCGCCGTGCTCCAGCTCACGGGATCGGAGGTCTTCGGGGGCGCCTCGAAGCGCCGTCGGCCGGTGGCGTACACCACCTCGTCGACGTCGTCGCGGGTACCGGTGATGACGGTGAGCCGTGTCTGAGCCGCTTCGCTGAGCGCCCGGCTGAGGGCGATGGCCGGATCGAGGTGCGCACCGGATCCCGAACAGACAACGGGCAGGTCATCCGACCAGAGATGTGCGACGAAGCAGGGAACGCCCCACCGATTGGTCACATGCTCGATCTCCAGCCACACATCGTTCGTTCGGATCCTGCGGATGAGTTCAGCGCAGCAAGGGTCCGGAACGGTGTCCGCGTCGACGCCTGGGCTACGCCCGGAATCCAGGTGCCGCCTCGCCACGCTGTCACGCTCAAGGAGTTCGTAGAGGGCATGCACGGCTGCCTCTGCACGGCAGTTTCCGCCGGCGAGGCCATTGCTGGAGGGGTAGAGGGCGGGCGGACACCACGATCCGTCCTCGAGGTCATTGAGTTCGACACAGCAGCGAGGAACGAGAACCGGTGCTCCGCTCAGCATGCCCTGGGCCTCGATCCAGTGGAGCGGCATGCTGCTGGTGAGGAGGCTGCCCGGGTACTGCGGCAACCCCTCAAGGAGGTAGGGAGAGCGCAAGTCCGTCGCGGCAACGTCGGAGTGCACTGGTTCGGGGCATGCCGATTCGGCATGCCAGAACTCGATGGACTCCATCACGCCCGACACTCTGGCCGCGGCTTCGGTGACTCCCTTCCCCTGTGCGACGGTCAAGCTCTTGCTGAGCGGCCGGACCACCATGAAGACGGGGAGGCCGATGCGATCGAGCCTCGTGACGTCCGCCACCCGGGTGATGCCGTAGCCCGAGAGTCTCGGGGAGACAAGATCCCAGGTTTCGTGGGGGGAACGCACACGATGTGTGCCTTCCCAGAAGACCTTCCGCACGCGTCGACCTCCGTATCGGACTCAGCTTCGGACGAGGACGACCCCATAACGTGATTCCTCGTACGGTGAGATCTCGCTCAGCCGCCACGGTGTGCCACGGAGGACGCCCACGAGTTCCTGCTCCGAGGCCATGAGGTACTCGAACCACTCGGAGGCCGCGGCGCCGTGGCGGACACGCATCTGGAACTGGCCCGGGAGTCTGCCGCCGCGTCGGTTGTCCTCCAGGTACGCCGCACCATCAGTCCCCATGTCGGCCAGGTGCGGGTCCATCCCGGTCCCCACAATGCGGGAACCCTCGTGGGTCACCGACGTCAGACTCTCCAGGACCTGCTTCGCCGTCTCGTCGGAACCCAGAAGGGCGAGGTTGCCGCCGAGCATCGCCACCGTGTCGAAGACACCGAGGCGGTGAGCAGGCAAAGGCACCGCCAGCTGCTTCACGTCCACGCCACGTTGCCGCGCCACGGAGACAGCGCCGGGGGAGGGGTCCACACCGAGAACACGATGCCCGGCCTCTTGCAGCACGAGGGCATGCCGACCCGCACCGCATCCCACGTCCAGGACGTCCCCCACTGCCCGTTCGCAGGCCCATCGGTCGGTGGGGCACCACTCATCGGGCTTCTGGAAATAGAGAGAGGCATCCAGCTGGAACAGGAAGCCGTCGTCACGTTCGGCGGCGTCGACCGCCGCTCCGGGTGCCCCTCCGGCCGCCCAGCACGTGGACAGCAACTGGCCGAAAGCATCGCCCCTGATCAGACGCGGGGAAAAGTCGTCGGGAAGCGGCACGGGAAGCGGCATAGGAAGAGAGCCCTCTCAAGACGGCCGGCGGCGCGAGCGTTCAGCTTGTCCGTGTCTGGGGTGCGCGCTTGAGCGCGGAGACCGAGGCATCCAGAATCGTGCCCAGGTCCGCCATGGCACCCGGGCTGTCCTCTCCGGTGTGTGCGCACGTCCCGATCCTCGAGGGCACGACGATGTAGCCGTCCTCCTCGAGAAGTTCGAGGTTGCGCTGGACCGAACGCTTCCGCAGCGCCTGCTCGGAGAAGGCGGGAGCGATTACCACGGGAGCGTCCGTGCTCATGACCACAGAGACCGGCAGGTCGTTCGAGATGCCATGGGCGCATCTGCCGACGAAGCCGGCGGTGGCGGGCGCGACGACGACCAGATCTGCCCAGGTCGCCAGCTCCTTGTGCGGAATGCAGCCGGGGTTGCTCAGGGTGCCGGTCCACACGGGAGTCTTGGTCACTGCGGAGATGGCATCGACGGAGACGAGCTTCGTCGCCGCCTCGGACAAGCAGACGCGCAAGGAAACGTCGTACCAACGCTGCAGCAGAAGCGCCCAGTTGGGGAACAGGCTGACGCTCAGCGAGCCCGTCCCGATCAGGAGGACGTTGCCTCGGTCCAAGGGGAGGGACGTGGGCACGCCGGGCGGGCGGTCGGGCGGTGCGGACGATCCTGAGTCAGAAGAGGCGGCAGCGCTGGAGGACATGGGCACCTCTGCGTTCAAGTCGAGGGGGCGTGGTGGGCACCGTGCGGGGGACGAGGCGACGTTGTCAGAAGCCGTGGGGCGAAAGGGGATGCGATACGACGGTCCCGGTATGTCCATCGTGAGACGAGTGGTGGACGCGCGGTGGTGATCGCGATGTCACAGGTGCACCTCCTGTAGCGCCAGACGTCGCGCCGACACGACCGTTCCACCGGCGTGGACGATCTCGGTGGGCAGTGGATGACTGAGGAAGCCGACCAAGCTCGCAGTCAGGCCGTAGGCACCGACGTTCGGTACGGCCAACAGATCACCGACCCGCACCTCGCCGAGGTCGACCGACCGGTTGAGCACATCGAGCGGGGTACAGAGCGGACCGACCAGCGTCACCGGACACGGATCGTCGTCTGATGGAACGTTTCTGGTAGGAGCCCGGTCGAGCCGGTAGGGGCGAGCTTGGGGAGCCATCAGCCGGCCCAGTCCGGACATGCCCCCGAGCGCGTTGACGCCCGTGTCGAGAACGGTGAAGGTACGGCCCCGCGAGTGCTTGACGTCCAGCACCTCGGTGATCAGTGTCCCGGCCGCACCCACCAGATACCGTCCGGACTCGAACGCGATCTCCACGCCGCTCGTCCGCCAAGTGACGAGATGGGTGTCAAGGGCGCTCTCGACGGCTGACGCCAGCCGAGGATGTCTCGTGACCCCGCCCGGCGCGGCCTGGGGCGCAGGGAAGCCGCCACCCAAGTCGATCATGTGCGGAACGAACGCGGTCTCACGGCAGACCTCGGATACGGTGCGCACCGCCTGCTGGAATTCGGCGATCAAGCTGTCTTCGCTTCCGACGTTGGTGGCGAAGAAGGTGTGCAAGCCGATCGGCCGAGTTCGGCTTCGTACGGTGAGGAGGGCGCGCAGCGCCTCTGCGTCGGCAACGTCGGCACCGAAGGCGCTGGCACTGCCCGACATCCGCAGAGAGCCGTGCACGCTCCCCGCCGGGCCGTTGAGCCGGACCAAGTAGTCACATCGCACGCCGACATCGTGGGCGAGCGCGTCCAGCCGTTGGCGGTCGGTCACAGACTCGACAGAGAATGTCCGCACACCCGAGGCCAGCGCCGTCCGCAGGTCGGAGGCGGACTTCCCGGGGCCCGAGTACAGAACACGCTCCGGAGCGTGCCCTGCGGCGATGGCGACGGCCAGTTCACCGACCGAGCTGACCTCGGCCTCACAGCCCTCTGTCCGTAATGTCTCGACCAGCACCGGATGAGGGTTGGCCTTGACGGAGTAGAGGATGCGGGAGCCGGCCGGAAGATCACCCCGCAGCGCGGCTGCTGTACTACGCACCGTGGACAGGTCGTAGGCATAGAGCGGCGTGCCGTATCTGGTGGCGAGGTCGAGAAGAAACGCGTTGTCCGTCACGGCTGTTCCCGGAGCGTTGCCCCGTCTTCCTTGCCGCGGTGTGGTCGCTCGCAGGTCTGCACGGACGTACGGCAATCAGTGCTGTTGGAGCATTCGCCGCCGATGCGGCCGGAGCGAGCCGTCCATGACGGCGGCGGGATTGACATCTCCTGCCTTCCGGAAGTGGGACTCGGTCGATGCCTCGTCCATCACGCGACGGACGAGGGCGGGAGCGATAGGCGACGATGTGTTCTGGGCGTGCTCGACAGCTCTGGCGTGTATCGATCGCCTGCCATGGTGATCGGCAGAATAGGGTCCGGGCCATTGGACGTCCAGGGCACCTGTCCGAGTTCACACGTGACGCAACTGCACAGTGTCACGATGGAGTTGCTTGCAACGGGCACAGGTCCCTATGACTGCAGGGCAGTACTGGGATGGATTCTCAGGCCACCGGTCACATAAACATGGCTGGCCGTCCGGCCTCGGCACACCTCGTGGCCGGGCTTGCCGGCCACCGCGTTGAGCGTAGTCTTCAACGGCTACCAGTGCGCCGTCGGTATGCGCTCCATCGCTATTGGTTCGGCCGCACGCAGACGCTGCCAGCCGTATCCAGCCGCAACCGCACGGGTGACGCCAGTTTGCCTGTGCGGGCATGCCCAAAGATGCGGTCGTACTGCGGAGATTACGACCCGTCATGGCAACCCGGACATTGCGGACTCGACCTAAAATAAACTTCGGAGCGTTTCCCGCCAAAGCCTTGACAGCGACCACGGTGCAACGGTCAGTATCTTTGTGCACCCTACAGGGAGGCACCAAGCCTCTGCTCTGACTGACATTTGAGAGGTGGCAGCATTGAGCGAGAGTGAGAGCGATTCCGGAGCCACTCAGGAGCGCACCGACTTCGCCAGTTTCATGGCGGCGATGCGCGAATCCGACCCGATCTGGCAGGAACGCGTGGTTACGGCGTTCACATCTAGCGTCTCGACCCGCGACTGGGCGTTGCTGACCGACGAGGGGCGCACCCAGAACTGACAGATCGCATTGGCGCGGGGTCAGAGCAGTCGTCCCCGTGCCAATCTGTCGGCCTCCCTTCTGGTGTAAGGGAGAAAGCATGGACTCAGAGCGGAGCGATGAGGGGATGCGAATGTCTGCGGACGGGTCCGTGCCTGTCGAGATAGGTCATGACACCGACTCCGTGATCGCGATCCTGAAAATGGTCGGACAGGCTTGCAATATCGATTGCTCGTACTGCTACGAGCGGCGGAAACCTGATCAGGCGGGTGCCTTGGACGCCGACCAGGTCCAGCTCTTCCTCAAGCAACTCGGTACGAGGAACGTGCATTGCATATTGCATGGTGGTGAACCGCTCCTGCTGGGAAAGCGCAGGATGGCCACGGTTCTCGAGGTGCTGAGGGACAGCCCGAACGCAGCGTCAGTCGCGATCCAGACGAACGCTGTACGTCTCGACGAGGGCTGGTTACAGCTGTTCGACCGATACTGCCCGGACTTGACCTGGGGAGTCAGTTTCGACGGCGTTGGGCGTCAGGCGAAATACCGTATCGGTTACGACGGAAAGCAGACCGACGAGGCAACACTTGCGGGCATCCGACTGCTGGGCAGCACCGGCCATTCATTCGGCCTCATCTGCGTCGTCACCTCGGCCCATGTCGGGGGCGGCCGGGAGTTCATGGAGACCGTCCGGCATTTCGAAGGCCTGGCCTCGGTCAAGCTGCTGCCCTGCTACGACCAGGACGTGTCGGTCCGCCCACGCGCGACGGCAAGTGGAAAGCTCATGCAGCTGTACGCGGGTGACCGGGACGGTCGCGGCGACCGGCCGGGATGGACCATCAGCCCAGCGGACTATGCGGAGTTCGTTGAGGACGCCCAGGACACGTGGATCTCCTCGGGCGCCTGGCGACGTTTCTCGCTGGAGCCCACGGCGTCCATCGCCAGCAACCTGTCCGGTCTTGAGGGCACGTACACCGACTATTCCTTGACCAAGGATGGGCAGGTCCTCACGCTCTACCCCGGGGGCCGGGTCGCGGGGCACGACCGTGCGCACGAGTTCATTGTCAACGAGACGACCACCGATCGGATCGGTGAACTCCTCGACGCGCAGCTGGCCCAGGCGGATGCCGACTGGGCTCCCTTCTTGGAAGAGTGCAGGTCTTGTTCCGTATGGGCCGGATGCAGAGGCAGCGAGCTCTTCATGCGCAAGGTCATGCGAGACGCAGGTCTGTCGAATGAATTCTGTGACGCCCGCCGGACTATTGTGAGCAGCGTAGAACAGCTACTCAGTGGGAGCCAAAGATGAGCGACATCGTCCGCCTTCTTTCGGTGGATAACGAGATTGCGGAATTTCGTGAGCGGCGGGCTCGATTCGTGATGAGTGGCCTCGAGAGCCTGGGCCTCGACAGTCCTCTGATCCGTGGCACGCGACTCACCGACTATGCGCTGGCCAATGAAGTGGCCGTGCACCTCAGGGACTCCATTGCCGAGAACCGGGGCGATGAGGGGGACCTCATCACGGCTGCTCAGCAGAACCTCAAAATCGGAGCCGAGGCGCTGACCTCAGTGGCCTCCATCGAGGCTGTCCGGTGCCCAGGGCTGGCCGAGGACACATGCATGTTCTCCGAAGGCGTCACTGTGGAAAGTCCCTCCCTCGTCGAGCAGGAACTCCTCGGGCGTGCTGTGCAGGTCCTGGAACGGACCGGGACTCTGCGGTGCTTCAGTGACAGTGTCGGTGTTGTCGCCGTGCTGGGTACGGCGGAACCGGGAGCGCCGACGGCCACCTGGGCGACGGGGGGACTCCCGTACGTCGTCCATCTGCATCTCCTGCCCCGGCCCGAGCTCATTGCCCGGGACTTGATTCACGAGGCGACGCACACCCACCTGAATGACTGGCTGGCTTCACGCGATATCCGCCTCGACCCCGTGACCCCCGTGTACTGGTCCCCATGGAAGGACTCGAAGCGCCCGCTCTTCGGCTTCACGCATTCGATTATGGCGTTTTCCGTGGTGACCGCCTTCCTGGCCACCGTGATGGCCGACTCAGGAACGGACCAGTCCTGGCTCCGTGTGTTCCACGACGCGGAGCGGGATCGGCTGCGGAGCTGTGCGGAGTCTGTGACGTCGGCGCTGTCCATGCTTCCTGACGAACTCAGCAGCAACCTTTCCGATGTCTACACGCTGGCGACGGCGTAGGCATGTGTGCCACTGTTTCGCCCTGGAGCGAAGTCAAGCCGGCGTATGGATACACGTGTTCCAGTCACACGCCCGAGCGGGCAGTCCGCACGTACTCTGACGGCGTCGCTGATTTCGCGACCGGGTGCGAGTTCACCCCCCAGACACGGGTGAACTGCGGGTCCATCGGAAAACTGGTCACGGCATACTTCGTGACGCGTATGTGGAGCAAGGTTGCCGATCGCGAGCGACTGCGGCTCGGGGCCCTGCTACCAGGACTGCCGAGTCCATTGGCCGATGTGAGTGTCGAGAGCTGTTTGACCCACACCACAGGCCTGTGGGATTTCAGGTCCTTGGTCCCGTTGTTCGGTGAGAGGTCGACCTTCGTCTACGGAGTGTCGGATGTCCTTGAGCTTGTGGTCAGACAGAAGGAGCTGATTCCCGGTTTCTCCCGGCAATACAGCAACACGAACTACTTGCTCCTCGGTGTTGCCGTCGAGAGACAGACTGGAAACAGTCTCCAGGAGCTGGTGACGGAATGGTTGGGCTCTGACGTCGGCAACTTCGTCTACAGCCCACAAGTAGTTGTTCCCGCGCGGGCGCGGGGTTACGAAATCGTGGGGAACGGCGACGTGCTCGAGTTCGGATCGTTCGTCGACGGGAGGGGTTCGACGAACTTCTGGGCGAACACGCAAGAGCTGGCTACGCTCGTCGCGCGAGTAACGGACGGATACGTGAAGCAGCCGGCCTACGGTGGCCTTCCGTTGAGCGATAGCACGTTCTATGCCGCGGGTCAGGACGGGGGGTTCCAGGCCGGAGTTGTCGTCGACTCCGGTAAGGGAAGGTGTCACGTGGCTCTCACGAACGACCCGACCCTGACGACGGCGCAGATCATGGACGAGCGGTTGGGCGTACGGATTGCCGCGGCGGGTGGGCGAAGCCAGGTACGAGAGGAGGCGGCCCATGGCACTGACGAACTGCAGGGTACGTACACCTGCGCCTCTCTCGGTGTCCGGCTTTCGCTTGTACGTGATTCCGGCGGAGCGCTTGTCGTGAGCACAGGCGACCGGGTGCTCGGGCGACTCGGGAGGGAATCCCAAGGCATCTTCTCCGATGGCCACTTGGACATCTTCCAGCAGGGCGAGCAGCTCTTCCTGTGCATCAACCACGCACGAGGCATTCCGTTGGAGCGTTCGGCTACTTAGCGACAGGCGGCCCCACGAGCGCGCCGGGCGCTGACTCGACGGGCCCAGTGGACCATTGGCAGATTGGCGTGGTGCGAGTGCAGGTCAGCAAGGATTCGGTCATGTCGTTGGAGATGGAGCCGTTGCCAACGGCCTTGCGTGAGCTGGGCGTCGGTCTCCTGCGTGAGCACTGGCGCACGATCGACCGCGATCGTCTGGTCTCGGTCTATGGCGAGTTGACAGCCACTCTTGCGCGCACCGGGACGGGCGCGGTGGTCGAGCTCGGCTGTTACAAGGGAGCCATGTCGGCTTGGCTGCGGGCGCTTCTGGACTTCTGCCGATCGAGTCGTGAGATTCACGTCTTCGACTCGTTCGCCGGCTTGCCGAAGCCGGATGAAATAGATGGGGACCATCTCAAAGAAGGAGAGGTCAGGGCGTCCCATGAAGATGTGCTGGACCTCCATGCGCGGTTGAATCTGAAGCCGCCCGTGATCCACCCCGGTTGGTTCGACGCCACACTCGACCAACTGCCCGACGAGATCGCATTCGCATACATTGACGCCGACTTCTATGAATCGATGGCGTGCGCGCTGCGTGCGGTGCTTCCCCGTATCGTGCCCGGCGGCACGATCGTCATGGACGACTATGCCGACCTCGACAAGAATGCGCGGGCGTGGGCCGAGTTGCCGGGCGTCAAGAAGGCGTGGGACGACGTTACCGGGGGACGTCTGGAGCTCGATGTCATCATCGGCTTCGATGACCTGGCTTTCGGTGTGTACCGTGCTGTGTAACCGCCTCGTTCACCACCCGGCCCCACCGCGGATGCCCGATGACGGATCGTAGACACGTTCTCGTTGTGGGCACCGCGCTGGCGGCCGAGTTGTCGAGCACGCGCTGCTCGGTGGATACCTCGGTGTTGTGCCACGGGAGCACCGGAGCAACGCCGCCCGGTGACTTCTTCTGCGTCCGCCTCGTCGAGCGCGACAGCGAACCGGCGGTGTGGATCGACAGGGCGCGGGAGATCCACTCGCTGCTGCCGGTGGACCGCGTGGTCGCCTTTGGCGAGAGCGAGCAGATTGTTGCGGCCATCATCGCCGAGGATCTGGGACTTCCCGGTCACCATGGTGTGGATGTCGTGAGGTCAGTTGCCGACAAGCTTGAGATGCGTGAGCGGCTGTCGGGCGGTGCGCTGGGCACGGTGGCTTTCGCGGAGGCCCAAGATCCGCTCTCGATCGAGCGCTTCGCGCACGCCCACCCGGAGAGTCGGTGGCTCGTCAAACCGGCGATGGGGACTGGCAGTCGCGGCGTCATCGAGCTTGTGGATCTCCGGCACTGCACGGCTGCCTTCAACCAGGCGCTCGAAGTGGCTCACCCTGTGGCCGGGTCGCAGAGGGTCATGGTCGAAGAGTTGAAACCGGGCCGCCAGTTGAGCGTCGAGAGTTTCTCCGAAGACGGGCAACACCGAGTTCTGGCGATCACGCAGAAGTACACGGACGAAAGGACGTTCGCAGAGGTGGGGCACTGCGTTCCCGCGGAGCTCTCACCCGAGGACGTCAACGCTGTCGCCGAGTACACCGGTAGCGTTCTTGGCGCGTTGCGGGTGCACTACGGACCCACGCACACGGAACTCGTTCTCGGGGCGGCGGGGCGGATCGACCTCATCGAGACACACACTCGGCTTGGCGGGCACGGAATTCCCCACCTGGTCTCGGCCGCGCTGGGTTTCGACATGCATGAGCTCGCCTTCGCCCAACTGGCCGGCGCCCCTCTGCTCCCCCGCTTGCCGGTAACAGTGCCCCGGGCGACTTCTGCCCAGGCTGTGTGGTTCGGGTACGCCCCGGTTCACGGTCGGGTCCACTCCTTGCAGAGACGGACGGAACCCGAAGCGCACGTCGAGATGTTGGTAAGCCCCGGAGACGAAGTGACCGCGGACATGACGCGCTCGTCGCGCGTCGTAGCTGCCAGAGCATCCGGGGCGACGGGAGCGGAGGCCGTGAGGAAGGCATCGCAGGCGGTCTTGGGGATGACGTTAGTGGTCGAGTGCTCGATGACGGCCCAACTACTGGATTCCTGACCATCGCTCCGTCATGCGGTGGGCAGACATGAAGCGTTCGAGGCCAAGGGGTGCCGCGTACGTGATGCAGGGCCTGAAGCGTCCAGAAAGTTGCCTGATGCGGTTCGGAATCGACATAGCCCAGAAGAACATGCCTTGGAACGAGGTGGTGTCCCGCGTCAAGTTCGCGGAGGACCTCGGATTCGATTGCGCCTGGGGATTTGATCACCTTGCCTCGTCGCCTGGAGACGGGGCAGGTGAGACGTTCGAGGGTATGACGACACTGGCCGCCTTGTCCGGGGTGACGCACAGCATCAGGCTGGGCCTGCTGGTGACCGGTGTCACCTATCGGCACCCTTCGGTGTTCGCTGCGCAAGCCATGACAGTCGATCATGCCTCGGGTGGTCGGTTGAACCTGGCCCTGGGCGCTGCTTGGAACGAGGGCGAGCACAAGGCACTGGGGATACCGTTTCCGCCGGCCCCACAACGATTCGACTTGCTCGCCGACACTGTCGAGATCATCAACCGCTTGTTCTCCGGAGAAGAGGTCTCCTACGACGGTGTCACCGCGTCGTTGCGGCAAGCACGTTTGACGCCCGGGCCGGTGCAGCGTCCGCGACCACCGATCTGGATCGGAGGCACCGGGCCTCGACGCACACTGCCGCTGACGGCGTGGTTCGCCGACGGATGGCATGCCTACGGCACGCCCAGGACCTTGGAGCCGTATACACGTCGGCTCGATGAACTCGCGGAGGCTGCCGGAAGGAATCCAGCTGAGATTGTCCGAGCTTCGACCTTATCTGTCGAGGGGGACATGGACGACGTCTGCCGCAACGCATCGGAATGGCGAGAATCAGGGTGGGACTACTTGGTGTGCTCATGGCCCCACGAGGGCAGACAGGCGCTTGATAAATTCGCCGAACGTGTCCTCCGATGATGTCGTCGATCGCTCGACCGAGTGACTTGGATTCCGTTGCTGGAGGAGAATTGATGCCGACCGCAGGTCCTGCCTTCAGGCTCCTACCCGAAATCAAGAGTTCGCGACTTGAGGATGTCACCCGGAGTATCTCGCAAGACGTCAGTTCAAAAGTCAAGGACCACCTGGCGAGAAAGGGTGTGACGCTGGTCGGGGAAAACAGTCGACGGCAAGTCATGGGACGCGGACGGGAAAGATTCTACAAGTCCCTGACTATGGACTCGGCGCGACGGCTGGAAAACTTCTACCCTTCATTGCGACATTCCGCACTGTCGACCGGGTTCGTTCCGCGCCTCATTGAAATCGAGCGCATAGATGAACAAGTCGGTCTGGCGTGCTTCGAGTACGTCCGGGGCAGGGTCGGTCATACACGTGACACCAAAGAGTGCTTCACGTTGTATTGCGAATTGCAGACGGCTGCCTTGAGAGAGAGCACTCAACCAGCACAGGCTTTGATCGACGTCTGTCGTAACGAAGTGTCCACATGGAACGAAGGACTACTGCAATCCTGGGACCCGGTGAACTGGTCCGATCCCAAGATTCTCAATTGGGCCGGGGTCGACGCAGCGGCCATGACCGAGATCGGTATCCCTGCGCTCCGCTCTGTACCGAGCTTACTGACAGCGCTGTCAGGTGATGAGAAATGTACACCTGTTCACGCTGATCTGTATGTGGGGAACCTCTTACGCACACCCGATGGCCGGTCCGTAATCGTGGATTGGGACGAGGGGTACTGGGGACTGCCTGGGATGGGGCTGCAGATACTTCTCCGCGAGGCGATGGACGAGGGAGTCGAGGGTCTCGAGTACGAGAACCTCCTGGAACTCGCGCCAGGATTCGCAGCGCTGGGGCTGAGCGAAGCTGATCTTGCCATCAGAACGTTGGCCGGCGCAGTAGTCGAGATTGCTGGTGTCAGGCAATCGCTGCGGGAGCTCAACAGGCCACGCGAGAGGCATGCTGCGTACCTGGCGGCATGGGCGTGCCGGTACGCCTGGGCCATCAAAAAGGCACATTCCCTGTAAGAGCCGGGTTTCGGAGAGGGGCGACACGTGTTTGGTTCGGGTCAGGCAATACACAGCGTCGAGCAGTCATGTACAGAAGCCGAGGCTGCCGAGCTGCTACGCCTCGTCGACAAACATATCGAGGCTTTCGAGGGCAAGTACGTGGTCGGTGGGCGCAGGGACGCCTCGGTGCACGAGATCCCAGGTCACACCAGCAGCGAAGCCGCAGCAGTGTACGAGCCCAACGGGCGCATCGAGTGCACGGAGCTGCCGCCCGAAGTCCTGGGCATCCTTGGCGAAATCTTCACCAGGAATCTCCCGTCGATTCAGTATGCGTATCCGAATGCGGTTCGCAATAATGGTTGGTTCTATGTCGAGTATGGGGTCGACCAGTTCGTCAACCCGCATGTCGACTATCACGGCCGGATAGGGGACCCGTGGCCGGGCGTATTGGGGACGGTCTCGCTGTCGGTACGCAATGCTGAGGCCGGTGGTAATTTCTTCGTCGAGTCGAGCGGGGACAGTTCCGTCTGGGAGGGGCCGCACGTCGCGCGGCGTGGGCTAGACTGGAGCACGCCATCCTTCCGAAGTCAGCGCCGTGTCCGCTGGACGGCGCAGCATGAATGCAGAGACATGTTGATCTGGGGCTCGCAGGTCATTCACGGAACGATGAGGGTCCGAGAGGGCCGATCGTGTAAGTTCTTGACGCAGTTGTTGACTGAATCATAGGGGCGACCGATGACCGACCACACCCCGTTGTGCATTGTGATCAATGGACCGTCCGCCGCTGGGAAATCGACTCTCGCGGCGACTCTCCAGGATTACTCGGAGGAGCCGCTCCTCCGGTTCGGGGTCGACGAGCTTTACCGCATGGTGCCTGACCAGTGGGCGGGAGGCGTGCCGAACGCCCGACATGCGGAGAGGGGTTTCACGTATCAGAAAGTCCCCAATATGCCCGAGGTGCGTCAAATTCACAACGGCGTGGATGCCTTGGCCATGCTGTACGCGATGAATGCGGCGATTCTTGGCATTCTGGGCTCCGGTGTCGGCGTGGTCGTCGACGGTCAGGCTTTCGAGCCCAGCGTGAACCACGACCTTGAGAAGCGCCTTCGGGACCTGCAAGGCAGAGGTCTGGCGAGGGTGGCGATCATCGAGCTTGTGGCGTCCGATGAACAACTGGCGGACCGCCAGCGACGGCATGATCATCCGGTCGGCTTGTCCCTGTACCACAATATCCTTCCCAAGCAAGCGGTCCAGCCCGATCTCATTGTGGACACGAGCGACAAGGCGGCCGGTGAGGTGGCTGAACTCGTATGCAACTGGCTGGGGCAGATGTATTTCGAGCACCCGTAGGGCCCGCTGAGGTGGGATCGATCCCGTAATCTTGCGTAACACACAGGGTGTAATTCCGAGGGCGCGGCGACGACGAAACAGGATGCGTCGGCGCCGATAGCTCATGGGGTGCGAGGCTTACACGGGGAGATCTTCGAAGTTCCTCTGGTATTGACGGGGCAATAAAACGAATGATCAAATCCAGTGTGCCTTCACTTCGGATTGATCAACTTCGCAATGTCACTTCCGAACGATTGGGTCTCCTGCGGCTGTCTGTCCAGGACAGCCGTGCAGGTTCCTTCCTGGTCCTGGTGCACTGCGGAAGAGCGGTCGTTCCCGCCGCCACCGCGCTGGCGATCGGCTGGTTGGGGACCGAACTCACCGATTCAGTGTCGGGTCGACAGTCCGCCGCGGCGACCGTGTGGCCGCTGGTCCTCATGTGTGTGCTGTTGGTCGCCGACGAGGTGCTCACTGCTCTGGCCGGCGCCATGGAGCAGTACATTGCCGGGCGGGTGGACGCCAGGGCACGACGGTTCGTGCGCCATCTCGCTCTGGCCCCCCAGGAGATGGCACACCTGGAGGACTCGCAGTTCGCGGATGACGCGGCGCGTGTCTCGGAGGACAGCGGGGGCGTTCCACGCTCGCCCGGCATGGCGGCGGTCGGTCAACTGCGACTGGTATTCCGCATGGCTGCTGCATTCGGCGCTGCCGCCGTGGTCGCCTGGATGTTCTCCTGGGCCCTGGCACTGGTTCTGCTGACCACGAGTCTGACCATGCGTGCGCTGTTGCGTCGCTGGTGGATCTATCTGGCGGCGGTCAGGGACGAACGTGAAGGCTTGCGACGCCGTGCGGAGTACTGGACCGAAGTGGCATCGGCCGGGTCGGCCGGAAAAGAGGTTCGGCTCTTCGGCCTGCACGAGTGGGTGGTACGCCGTCGCACTCGCGAGTTCCTCTCCTGGGTGGAGGTGATCTGGTCCGCGCGCCGCGGAGTGCTGCGTCGGCAGTGGTGGATCGCCGCACTGGCAGGGATCGGCGCTTGCTCCGCGCTGCTGCTGCCTGCCCTGGCCGCAGTACACGGCACTCTTCCGGCCGTTGACGTGATGCCCGTGCTGGTCGCCGCATGGGGCGTGTTCGCCATCGGTCCCATGGGCCAGGAGGCCTTTGACATCGAGTACGGGCTCGGTGCGGTAAGGGCGCTGGACCGGCTGACTGCCGCACATGGGCACAGCGCGGCTGCCACCGCTGTCGAGGGGAACGGTAAGGCCGAGGCGAACGATGCCGTACCGGCCGAAATACGGGCTGAGGGATTGGTGTTCCGTTACCCGCGGGCGAAGGAAGCGGTCGTCAGCGGTCTGGATCTCATCGTCAGCCCGGGTGAGGTGCTGGCCCTGGTGGGGGAGAACGGCGTCGGCAAGACCACCCTGATCAAGGTGATCGCCGGACTGCACTTACCTACTGGCGGACGCCTGCTGGTCGACGGGAGCCCGGTGGAAGGCTCTGATCTGGCCGTCTGGCGCCGTCGTGTCGCCACGGTTTTCCAGGACTTCAACCAGTACCCGCTCTCAGCCGCAGACAACATCGCGCTCGCCGCCCCTGAGTACCGCGACGACTTGGAGGGGGTCCGCGCGGCGGCCCGACGCGCCGGTGCCGCTTCTTTCGTCGAGCAACTGCCGCACGGCTACGAAACCGTCCTGACATCCGGGCGTACGGGCGGCACCGACCTGTCAGGCGGGCAATGGCAGCGGATCGCCATCGCCCGCGCCATCTTCGCCGTGGAGCACGGTCGCGACGTACTGATCCTGGACGAGCCGACGGCCCACCTGGACGTCGAGGCCGAGGCCAGGTTCTACGGACAGATCATCGCCGAGGTCTCCGGCGCCACAGTGCTGCTGATCTCACACCGGCTGTCCACCGTACGCAATGCTGACCGGATCGTGCTGCTGGAAGACGGCCGAATCGTGGAACAAGGCAGCCACGACGAGCTCATGGTCAGCGATCGGGGCTACGCTCGGCTGTTCCGTCTCCAGGCAGCGCGCTTCACCGGCAAAGACGGCCAGACAGACGTGACGGCGCAGAGCGTGGAGGCCGGACGATGAGTGCCCCCTTCAGCACCCTGCACACGGCCCGGCACATGTTCGGCATCGCCTGGCGTACGGACCGTGCCGCGGTGGTCGTCATCGCTGCCCTCGCCGTACCGCAAGCAGTGGCGATCGCAGCCACCGGACTGAGCCAGCGGTGGATCGTCGACAAGGTGCACGCCGCCGATGGGCACTTCGTGTCGGGACTGGTCGTCGCTGTGGCTCTTGGCGTCATCGCCCACATGGCTCTCGCGGCCGGAGGCCGCACGCGCGACAACTACCAGTTCGACGTGACCGATCGCATCGACCTCAGTGTCAATCGCGAGATCCTTGCTGCGGCGTCCGCCATTCCGACCCTCGGACACCTCGAACGCGCCGCCTACCTCGACCGCTTGGCACTGCTGCGTCGGCACACCCGCTCGCTGGCAGGTTCCTGCTGGGCCCTGGGGGACACCGTCATCTCAGTCATCAGCGGCAGCCTGTCGCTGTGGCTCCTGGTCGGCATCAACCCTTGGCTGGGCATTCTGGCGCTGCTCGCACTGCCTCCGCTATGGGCGGCCAATCGCGCTCAGCGCCGCCTCGCGGAGGCCCGTACCGCCACAGCCGAAGACCAACGCCTCGAAGAGCGGCTCCACCGGATGTGCATCGAGCCGGACAGCGGCAAGGAGATCTACATTTCCGGGGCGGGCCCGACCCTGGACCACGTGGCTGACACCGCGCGGCTACGTGTCGTCACCGCCGTACTCAAGGCCCGCATCGGTGCCATCGGCTGGCAACTGCTCGGCTGGCTGTGTTACGCGGCCGGATACATAGGCGGGCTGATTCTGACCGCACGCATGGTGGCCCGCGGCGAAGCGTCGCTGGGAGAGCTCATGCTCGTCATCACACTCGGTTCCCGATTGCGTTCCCAAGTGCACCTCACCGTTGACGGCATCAGCCGCATCGCCGATGCCGGGCACGTCACCGGCCACTATCTGTGGCTCCGTGAGTATGCGCAGGTCGAGCGTTCCGTCGGTACGCTCGCGGCCCCTGCAGCGTTGGAGTACGGAATCGAGCTGCGCGGAGTCGAGTTCGCCTACCCCGATGCCGCGGAACCAGTTCTCACCGGGGTCGACCTGACGTTGCCTGCCGGGACGACCGTGGCCCTGGTCGGTGCCAACGGGGCCGGAAAGACCACCCTGGTGAAGCTGCTCAGCGGGATGCACGCACCTACTGCCGGCACCATCACCGTTGACGGCATCCCTTTGAGCGAACTGGACATCGACGCCTGGCGGCAACAGCTCAGCGGCGCTTTCCAGGATTTCGTGAAATTCCAGCTTCCGGTCCGTCACACCGTCGGTATCGGCCTGCTGAGCGCGCTCGACGACGAGGCAGCCGTGACAAGGGCTCTCACCGAGGCCGGTGCCATGCCCATCGTCGACGGGCTCCCGGACGGTCTGGACACGCAACTGGGCCTGCTCTACGAGGGACACGAACTCTCCCACGGCCAATGGCAACGCTTGGCACTGGCACGTGCTCTGATGCGCCGCCATCCTCTGCTACTGGTACTGGACGAGCCGACCGCGGCCCTTGACCCGATCGCAGAGCACGAGTTGTACGAGGTGTTCATCCGCCAGGCCCGCGGCGAGCGGGGAAGGATCACGTTGCTCGTCTCCCATCGCTTTTCCACCGTACGCAACGCAGACCTCATCATCGTCCTGGACGGTGGCCGCGTCGCCGAACAGGGAACCCACGAGGAACTGATGGCAGCACAGGGCAGGTATGCCGCGTTGTACGCCACCCAGGCCGTCGCCTACCAGTGAGGCCCCCCTGGCCCGCGCCACTGACGGGCTGCGGATCGGCCCGGGTGCCGACGAGCCGCTGTCCGACGCTCGGGCCCTGTGACCGGCGGGTACGCCCGAAAAAGGAGTGCACAGATGACACATGACCGGAAAGCAACCACCCCGTCCGCCGACTACCCCGACGACGATGTCTGGGCGGTGCTTGAGCTTGTCGCCTCCCAGCAGGGACTCGATGAGGAGCCGGACGAGCGTGCTGACCTGGTGCGCGGCCCGGGCTTCGACCACGGCCGCCTGGTCGAGCACGCCATGCGGCACGGGTTGATGGCAGCCCTCGCGGACTATCTCTACCGTCACGGCCTGTATCGAGCCATGCCGGGCTGGCTGCGGAACCCCGTGCTGAACTATCGCTTCCTCAGCGAGCACCGGGCGCGAGTGTTCACGGGTGAAGCGGCGCGGATAGCCGCCAGGATGGAGCAAGCCGGCATCCGGTTTGCGTGGACGAAGGGAGTCATTCTCCAGTCCACCCTGTACGACAGCACGTTCGTCCGCACGTACAACGACGTCGACATGATGATCGATCCGGGCGACCGGGAGGGGACTGAGAAGGCCCTGATCTCGCTGGACTACCGGCCCCGCTCCACCTTCGACCCGGTGAACAAGAAGCTGCGCGATCTGTCCCGGGCAAAGCAGCTCATCTATCGGATGAGCCCCGACCACTTGCCGCACTTCCACCGCCTGACCGATGACGCCTGTGTACCGGCGATCTGCGTGGACGTGGCCAACAGCCTGACATGGCACAACAGCGACTGGCAGGTGCCCATGGACGCCGTCATGGAGGAGATCCGCCCAGTGGAAGTGGTGGGCGGGGTCAGTCTGTCCGCCCTGTCACCGTCCCACTCGTTGTTGTTCTTGTTCCTGCACCTCTTCCGCGAGGCGTGGATCGAGCGTGTCTTTCAGGACGGGGACATCACGCTGGCGCAGCTGGCTGACATTGCGCGGGCATGGCGGCGTACCTCGGCCGAGGACCGGCAGCGAGTCCGAACGGACATGATCGGATTCGGCCTGTCCGAACCTGTGGCATGGGTGGGTGGACACACGGACGCGGTGTTCGGTACCGACGTGGTGAACGAGTTGAGCCTGGCTGACTTCGCGGGCGGGGACTGGCTAGCGAGTGCCCAAGGGAGCGGTGGTCGTCGGCTGCGATGGTCGGGTGACATGCGGGAGCGGCTGCGAAACCCTGCGCAGCTGAAGCTCACGTCCATTGACGAAAAGGGATGAGGCACAGTCCCTCGACGTGGATGGGGGCGCCCCGGCCCAATCGCGCCCCCGTCACAAGCACACTCCCGCTGACGGTCTCCAGGTCAACACCTGGCGATCTCCAGGTCAACACTGGGTCTTCAGTTCAAGCACACAGTTGCGTCTGTAGTCACTGAGAAGAAGGCGATCCGAGGCGTCGGTCACCAAATCGCGGGGGGCGTCGGGAACGTCGAAACCCCCGGCACGCCTGTTGCGCCGGGCAGCGCCACCGTCCCAGGCCCATCGCACCAGCCAGTCCTTCTGCAGGGCGATCACCTGACAGTCCGCGTCGACGACCAGTACGCAGTCAGGCGTCGCACGGACGACGCGAGGCTTGAACAGGCGGTAGCTGGTGCCTGACGAGTCGAAGAATTCGTTCCTTCTCCAAATCTCTGCGCCTGTGACGGCATCCACCAGCAGCACTGTGTCCAGTTCAGGGTCCACGATGACGACCCACCGACCATGAATATCTGCCTGATGCGGATCGCGCAGATCAGTGACAATCCAGGTCGCAACTCCATCGCAATCCACGCGGGCCACCCAGGCGGAGTCACTGTCTACTACGAGTAGTTCACCCTCGCCTATCCACCGACCGTCGTGCGGATCAGACACGGCAAATGAGGCGTCTTCCGCTATTACGCGAGTGAACTCGCTCTCGACCGAGCCGGTTTTGTCCACCACGAGAACGCGGGAATTCAAGCTGTCGGAGACGACCAGGCGACCGCTGCCTGAGATTCGAGCACTCCGTGGCCACCTGAGGTCTTCGCTCTGCCCGTCAACGCCCTTCACCTTGTGAAATTGCCAGCACAGGCCACCGTGTTGATCTACGCCGATGACCCGGTTGTTGTTCGTATCGGCAATGATCAGTTCCCCGGTCGGAGCGCGATCGATCGATCGAGGTCTGGAAAGCATCAGACCGGTGGCTTCGGGGCCGCCCCAGCGCCTTCGGGTGGTCCGGAGGTCCGTGTCCAGCTCCAGCACGGCACGAGCTCCCAAATCGGCGACGTAGATGCCCCCCTGGCAGATGAGGGCATGCCGGGGGTCGACGAGACTCATGTGGTCCGTCGTGCCTCCGAAACTGCTGAGCACGTTGCCTTCCCGGTCCATATGCAGGAGCCGGCGATTTCCTCTGTCTGTCAGTAGATATTGGCCGTCGTGGGCAGAAACCGCTGTCGGGCTGTTCAGGCTGCGCAAGTCTCCATCAGGTCGTCCGAACCGTCCGGCTACGCATTCGAGTTGGCCCTGCGGGGTGAGTCGCATCAGGGCATGCTTGCTCGTGTGGACGAAGAGGATGGCTCCTGAGTCCGAGCAGATACCGGACGGGACGAAATGCTCACCGGGCGGTGGCTGGTACAACCAGGTGAAGGCTCTGGTGGTGAGGGAGAACGAGGCTATGCCGCCTCCGACTTGACGACCACCGGCTTCCTCGACGGAAGCAACGCCAAGGATTAATCCGTCCTCGTCGTCCGCATGACACAGAGACATGACTGCGTTCTTGGCCGGTACCCCTGCGTCGTGAACAGAGCCGTCCTCGCGAACGTGCGCCAGCTTCCACGGGCCGCGGCCGTTCGATTGCCCGAATGCGAAGAACAGGCCGTGTGTTTGGTGCCAGACGGCATCGAAAATGTAGGACCCGGGAGGCCCTTCCACTTGCCGGCTCGAGCCAGGCCCCAGGGGGATGACGCACTGCTTGCCGACATCGATGGCGAACATCCGGCGCGTATCCGGTTGTTCAACGAGCCTCCCCAGCCAGGGCAGGGAATCGTCAGCGACCCACCCTACGATTGGTTGTCCCGCAAAGACGCGTTGGCTGGTGTGATGACCGTCGTCCATGACAGGCCCCTTCTTTTTCTGAGGGAGCTAAGCCGTCCGAATGCTCATCCCCAGCGAAGCAACGCCGCGCAGGACCAGATTGCTCCGGAAGCGGACCGGCGTGGGCTCGGGCTCGAAGGTGGACCAGCGAGGAAGCAGTGCTTCGAAGAGTATCTGTGCTTCTAGGTGAGCGAGGGGAGCACCCAAGCAGTAGTGGATTCCCGTTGAGAAACTGAGTGGCGCCCCCTCGTCGCGTGTGATCAGGAAGAGGTCCGGATCCCTGAATCGAGCAGGATCCCTGTTCGCAGCGCCCAGGAAGAGCAGAACCTGTTCACCCCGCCGGATGATTTCGCCGGAAATCTCCGCGTCCTCGAGCGCTATTCGGCCGACGAGCTGTACGGGAGCTTCCCAACGGAGCATCTCCTGGACGGCGAGTGCAATGGTGTCTTGGTTGCGTTGCAGTGGTGGAATCGAGTCCGGGTGGGTCAGCAGTGCGTAAAAACCGTTGGATATCAAGTTGGTGCTGGACTCGTAGCCGGCCACGAACAAGAGCAAGAGCGTCGAGATGAGTTCCGCTTCGGACAGTCGCCCTTGCGTATCGCGGACCGCTACCAGGTTGCTGATCAGATCCTCTGTAGGGCTGGCCCGCTTGCTGCGGATGACTGATTCGAAGTACTCCTCGACCAGTTCGGTCGCCTTGTAGACCTCGTCGAGGTTCTGAGAGCGTGGCAGGGGGGTGTCGAACGCCTGGATGATCCTTCGCACGTGTGGAATGACGTAATCATGTCCGTCGCGTGGCAACCCCAGTAGCTCGCTGATGACCAGCGCGGGCAGCTGCACGCCGAGGTCGGACACCACGTCAAATTGCTCAGGAATATCAGCGAGCAGCTGGTCCACAATGCTGGCTATGCGTGGCCGGAGGTTCTCTACGACCCTGGGTGTGAAGGCTTTGGAGACCAGTCCGCGGAGGCGCGAGTGTTCCGGGGGATTGAGGTTCAGCATCACCGGAGCGCGCTCGGCGATCCGGGGAAAGCGCCGCCTGAAGGTCTCGTACTGCTCGTCGCTGGTGAAGTCGGCGCGACTGTCGGAAGGGGCGTGCCCGAATCGACGGTCCTTGAGGATGGCCTCGCACTCGTGGTAACGCGTTGCCACCAGCGACCCCATCGCGCTGCGGTGTATGCCTGGCTTGGCTCGAAGTGTGGAATATGACGGGTACGGATCCTGACGTCCGCTCTCCGTCGACAGCAGTACTGCTAGCGCCTTATCTGCTGGGTCAAGCTCAAGAGAATCAGTACCCATAGCCGAGTGCGGATCCAATCTCGGACAGGCTGTTCCGGCCGTTGTCAAGTGCTCTGTCTCGCCTTGGCGGGATGGTCAGCCTAACAGTCGATCCACTTGGAACGGCAGTATGCGGCGTCAAAGATGATCAGGCGAATGCGGAGGCTGACGGCACCGTCGCTCCAGCTTCGATTCAAGTCCGCAATGTCTCGATTGCTGTGATTGTTTTGTCATTTCTGACAAGTGGCTCGTGTCCTATGCGTGGCAGAGCGACAGCTGTCCGTGCGGCTTCGTGGGCCCGATCGACATGATGTCGAGTGCATGACATCCGCGAATGGGTGACCGCTGCCGGCTGCCCCAGCCGCACAGCGGCGTCACGTGCGAAGGCTCATCGCGGACGACGCCCTGCGCGGTGAGGGCCCCGGCGCCGGAGACCTCAACGGCGCGCAGCAACTCATCGGCGTCTCCGCGTCCTTGTCACCGCCAACCACGCTTGGCGCCCCGGCGATCGGCCCGGCCGGAATACCTGCACCGGCAACTCCCGTCCACGGGTGCGACCGGACCGCGAACACGCCAGGCGATGCCTCGACTCAGCGCTGAGCGCGGCATTCGCGCGCCCCACCATCACGAACTTGGCCGTCAACCACACCGAAAGGAAGGGCAGTTATGAGAGCGAGACCCGTCATACGCCGACAGTCCCTGCTCGGCGCGGCACTCACGGTACTGGCTGCGAGTGCGCTCATCGTGCCGGCAACTGCCGCCCACGCCGGCAGCGTCGGCCAGGACAGCGGCCCCGGCACCGTCGACGCGCGCATCGTCGGCGGCCAGTTCGTCAGCGTGCCGAAACCCTCCATCGCCTCGATCGGGGGCGCGAATCACAGGTGCACCTCCACCATCATCGCTCCGCGCTGGGTGCTCACCGCCGCCCACTGCGTCAACCCGGGCGACAGGCCGTACGTCCGGATCGGCTCCCTCGACCGCACGCAGGGCGGTACGAGCGCATGGACGTCAACGTCATCCAGCACCCCTCTTACAGCTGGCCCAACAACGACATCGCACTGGTGCGGCTGGACCGGGACGTCCGCACCACCTACTCCCCGCTGGCGAGCGCGGGCGACATCGCCCGGAACCAGGTGGCCGAGGTGTACGGCTGGGGCTCGGAGAGGACCGACTGGGGCGGCCCGCTGCCCACCCGGCTCAAGTACGCCAGGGGCGCCATGATCGGCACCCAGTGCACTCCTGCCAACCCCGCCGTACTGTGCTTCGGCGCGGGCAACGGCACCACGGCAGGCGGTGACTCCGGCGGCCCGCTGATGGTGTGGAGCCCTCAGACCGGAAGGTGGGTGCAGGCGGGCGTCAGCGCGGTCGGCCCCAAGCCCTCCGGAAGCTGGAGCGGCTACACCAACATCACCCATAGCCGTGCCTGGATCAGGCAGATCACAGGCGTGTAGAACGGCGCCTTCCCTCCGGAGCCCGCCCTCCTGCCGGCCTGATGTCGCGGGGCTCGCGCGGAACGCTTTTGCTCAGGAGGACCTCTCACTGCCTGTACGGCTGTGTCCCTCTGAGAGGAGTTGTTCTGAATGGTGCGTCGTCTTCGTGTACTGCTGCTCACCGGCCTGGTGCTGGTCGCGGGCTCGGTGATGTCGTCCGCTCCGGCCTCCGCCGTCATCGGCGGGAAAAAGAGCACCTACGGTCCATGGGCGGTACGCATGCTCGTTGACGGCAAACCGGCGTGCACCGGGACAGCGGTCGCCCGGCAGTGGATCCTCACCGCCTCGCACTGCTTCTACGAGCAGGCACGACCGGTCGCCGACAGGCGAATCTCCTTCCGGGTGGGCAATCTCGACATGCGCAAGGGCACCACGGTCCGCCCCATACCCCGCAAGCGCGTGGGCAGCGCGCACGCCGACATGATGCTCGTCAAGGTCCCGCCGATGAATGTCCGCACGGCGCGCCTGGCCACGGTCGGCGTCCACCGCGGCCAGGCCGTACGGCAGTACGGGTGGGGCGCCACCTGCACCACGGACGAGAGCGCCTGCCAGTCTCCCGTCCTCAAGCAGTCGGACCTGAAGGTCGTACGGCCCAACGACCCCCTGTGCGCGGGACACACCGCACCGGGTGGCCCCGACTTCTGCATGAAGAAGGTGTCCGGGATTCCCGCCGGGGGCGACTCCGGAGGCCCGGTGATGACCGTCGGCCCGCGTGGCACCGAAACCCTCATCGGCGTCTTCAACGGCTCCGACCGGGAGAAGAGCGCCGAGGCCGGGGAAGTATCCCAGCAACTCTCCTGGATTCGCTCGGTCATTCGTCGATAGCGCCGACACGGCACGCAGCGGCGGCAGGGCACCAACCGACTCCTGTTCCCGGGCGCTGTGGGGCCTCGTCGGCTCCGCCGGGTCGGCCTCGGTGCCGCATCACCAGGTCCGATCACCGCCAGACGGCGCGAGCCGGCGCGCGTGAGAATTCGCGGGTGCTCGACTTCGACACCTGCTACCGGGCGATGGCCAGCCGCGACGCGCGGTTCGACGGGGACTTCTACGTCGCTGTGACGACGACCGGCGTCTACTGCCGTCCCGTGTGCGGCTCGCGTACTCCGAAGCCGGAGAACGTCCGCTTCTTCCGCGTCGCCGCGGCGGCTGAGACAGCCGGTTTCCGGGCATGCCGCCGCTGCCGCCCCGAGGTCGCGCCGTCCTCACGCGAGTGGAACGTCCGTGGGGATCTGGTCGCGCGTGCGCTGCGGCTGATCGCGAGCGGCGCCGTCGACGAGGTCGGTGTCGCGGGCGTGGCGCGACAACTCGCCGTGAGCGAGCGGCACCTGCACCGGCAACTGTTCGCGGAGCTGGGCGCGGGGCCGCTCGCCCTGGCCGTGAACCGCCGGAATCAGGTCGCCCGCCTGCTCATCGAGTCCAGCGCGCTGCCCCTGGTGGACGTGGCGTTCGCCGCCGGGTACTCCAGCGTCCGCCAGTTCAACGAGGGGATGCGGGCCGCGTTCGGCTGCGCCCCGAGGGAACTGCGCACGGCGGTCGGGCCGCGGTCGGGCCACCGTTCCGGGCCGCTGGTGCTGCGGTTGCGCTACCGGCCGCCGCTGGCCGCCGCCGCGCTGCTGGAGTGGCTGCGAGCCCGGGCCATCGCCGGAATCGAGCAGGTGGAGCAGACGCGCTACCGCCGTACGCTGCGACTTCCCCGGGGCGCCGGCTCCGCCGAGCTGGACCTCCGTGTGCGCCCGGCGAGCCAGCAGGCGCACCGGCATCAAGTGACGCTGCGCCTGTGGCTGGAGGACCTGCGCGACGTCACGGCGGCGGTGCGACGCTGCCGTGACCTCCTCGACCTGGACGCCGACCCGGCAGCCGTCGCGGACGCACTGGGCGCGGACCCCTGGATCGGGCCGCTGGTCGAGGCCACGCCGGGCCTGCGGATCCCGGGCTGCGTCGATGGATTCGAGCTGGCGGTCCGCATGGTCGCCGAGCAATACGCTCCGCCGGAGGACGCGCGGAAGCTGTGCGGACGGCTGGCCGAGCTGCACGGCGAGACCTTCGGCGCCCCAGAGGGAGGGCCGGCCCTGCTGTTTCCGTCGGCGCCCGTGGTGGCGGAAGGCGCCCTCGACGTGCCCGGCCTCGGCAAGGAGGCGGCCGCGGCGATCCGGGCGCTGGCCCGCGCGGTCGCCGACGGGGACCTCTCGCTGGAACGGGACGCCGACCGGGCCGGGGCCAGAGCCAGACTGCTGACCCTGCCCGGCGTCAGCCCGTGGACGGCGCAACGCATCGGGATGCACGCGCTGGGCGACCCGGATGCCTTCTGCCCCTGCGACCCGTCCCTCGGCGGGGCGGCCCTGCCGAGGGACGGCGACGGCCCGGAGGTTCCCCCGGGCCTGGAGGAACGTGCCCGCCGATGGCGGCCCTGGCGCTCGTACGCCGTCATGCACCTCACCACGTCCGCCCTCCGCTGACCACTCCCGGCCATCCGCGCGGCCTGGGCAGCCAACCCCCTGTGAGAGGAACGCTCCTCATGCACGCCATGCACGCCATGCACGCCAAGACCGCACCGGCCGCCACCGCCGGGAAGGGACACCACGCCCGATGACGACGTACGCGCGGGTTCTGAGGTCGGGCGGGGGCGGCTTCGGCCGACTGTGGCTGGGCGCGACAGTGTCGCTGCTCGGGGACGGGATGACGTTTCTGGCCCTGTCGTGGCTGGTCATCGACCAAGGCGGCGTCGGTCGGCTCGGCTTGCTGGGAGTGTGCTTCACCGCCCCTGTCGTTCTGGGAGGCATGGCTGTCGGGCCGCTTCTCGACCGCTTGGACAAGCGGACTCTGCTGATCTGCGACAGCCTGTTCCGGGCCGCCTGTGTGACCGCCGTGCCCGTGGCAGCCGCGGTCGGGGACGTACCGACTGCGTTGCCGTTCATGGTGGCCGCTGTCTACGGCCTGCTCAAGATGGTGCCACTGGCGGCCTTTCCCGCCGCGATCCCCCAACTCGTCGATGAGCCGGACCTGGACGCGGCGAACGCCCTGGAGTCCTTCAGCTTCAGCCTGGCCACCGTCGTGGGCCCGGCCTCGGCAGGTGTCCTCGTAGGCGTGATCGGCGCGCCCGCCGTGCTGCTCATCGATGCCGTCACCTATCTGGTCTTCGCGGGCGCGGTCGCGACCGTACGGCGCCCGCTGCCGCCGCTGCGCCGGGTCGCCGGCGCGGAGACACCGACCGGGCGGTGGTCGCTCAAGGCGGTGGCCCGGGACCGGGCGATCGTGGCCACCACGGCCGCCTTCATGCTGTTCAACATCGCCGAGGGCATGCTGCTGCTGGTCGTCGGGCCGTGGCTGGCGAAGAACGAACTGCCGGGCGGCGCTCCCTGGCTCGGGGTGCTGATGGCGGCGGTGGCCGCCGGGGAGCTGGGCGGAGCCGCACTGGCGGGCAGCGGCCGGGCGGGGAGGGCGTCGGTGCGGCGGATCGGGCTGTTCCAGACGGGAGCGGCCCTTGCCGTCCTGGCCGTGCTCGGGGCTCCCCAACCCGTGGTCGTCGGGGCCGGGTTCTTCGCGGTGGGCTTTCTGAGCGCCCCGATGACCGTATGGGCACAGTCCCTGCGGATGCGCCGCATCCCGCCCGAGCTGCACGGCCGGTCCTTCGCCGCGCTGCGCACCCTGATGCAGGGCACCTCTCCGCTGGGAGCAGCGGTCGCGGCCCCCTTGCTGGTGCACGGCGGGCTCGGCGTGTCCGTAGTGTTCATGACCGCCCTGGCGGGACTACCCGGGCTGTATCTGCTGCTGTCTTCGGATCGCGCGGCCGATCAGCCCGCCGACCTGCGCAGCAGGTGCTCCCGTGCGGCCGTGTCCCGTGGTTCGTCGCGCGCCGACAAGTGAGTGGCCACCGCGGAGCGGTGCGCCTCGTCCACGTTGCCGCCGAACTTGAACTTGCCGGTGACGTCACGGATGGTCAGACGCAGTGCGCGGATCTCCCGCAGGCGATGGTGGTGCACTGACGGATCGGCGATCCCGCTCTCCGGCTCCAGCCGCTGGAGCTGCTTCCGCAGCACATCGAGCTTCTCCTCCGGGGCCTCCAGCGCCTGGGCCGTGCATCGCAGTTGCACAGCGGCGTAGTACACCGTCGGAATTCCGTGTGCGGGATCCTCGCCGCCGATCGCCTTCCAGGCGCCGGGAATGTATGACCAGTCGCCGACGACGCTCAGCAGAACAGCGGGATTCTCACGCACTGCGGCGAAGACCGGATTTACCGAGGCCAGGTGCAGCAGTACCGTCTCGCTGTCGTCCAGGATGAATTGCGTGGGTACCACGACGGGAAATTCCCGGTCGCGCCCGACAGCGATGAGCTGCCCGAATCCGTGACCGCGCACGAATTCCAGTGACTCCTTGCGGCTGCCACGGTCATGAGGACGTATCAGCATGCGACCAGACGATACCCGCGGCCCGGTCCTCGAAGTTCTCCGGGTGGTGGCAGGCCACCCGCCGGCCGAGCGTCAACTCCCGCAGCGGCGGCTCGGTCGTTCCGCAGAGCTCCGTGGCTTTCCAGCACCGGGTGTGGAAACGGCAGCCGCCCGGCGGAGAGATCGGCGAGGGCACGTCGCCGTCGAGGAGGATGCGCTCGCTCCTGGCGTTCTTGCGCCGGGGGTCCGGGAGCGGGACGGCCGACATCAGTGCCTTGGTGTACGGGTGCATCGGCGCCTTGTAGAGCGAGTCCCGGTCGGCCAGCTCGACGATCTTGCCGAGGTACATCACCGCGATGCGGTCGGACACGTGCCGGAT
>NZ_AOPZ01000065.1 GCF_000414115.1 Streptomyces aurantiacus JA 4570 | reverse complement strand
GTCGAGCCGCTGGTGCGCACCGCGGGACGCCACTCGTTCCCCAGCTCGCACGCCTCGTCGGCGGTCGCCGCCGCGCTCGCGTACGGCGCGCTGCGCCCCGTCGGCGCCCGCCTCGTGCCGCCGCTCGCCGCCGCGATGTGCGTGTCCCGCATGGTCGTCGGCGTCCACTACCCGTCGGACATCGCGGCGGGCGCGGCCCTCGGCGCGTTCGCCGCGCGAGCGGGCAGAACCTGGATGGGAGGCCCCACCGATGGCTGAACGAGCCGCCATGGCCGAGCGAGCCGACACGGCCGCCGAACGCGCCGCCGTCCCGGAGCGGCGGGGGCCCCTGGGCCCCGGCTCCCCGAACCCCGGCCCCGGCTCCGTCCCGCTGGGCCTCCTGAAGACCGCCCGCCCCCGCCAATGGGTCAAGAACGTCCTGGTCATCGCCGCCCCCGCGGCCGCCGGCGAACTCTTCTCCCGGCACGCCCTCACCCAAGTCGCCCTCGTCTTCGCGCTGTTCACCGCCGCCGCGGCGGCCGTCTACCTCATCAACGACGCCCGCGACGCCGAGGCCGACCGCGCCCACCCCACCAAGTGCCGCCGCCCCGTCGCCGCCGGACAGGTCCCGGTGCCCGTCGCGTACGCCGCGGGCGGGCTGCTCGCCGCCCTCGCGCCCGCGGCCGCCGCGGCCCTGTGCACCCCGCTGACGGCGGTGCTGCTCGCCGCGTACGTCGTGATGCAGCTCGCGTACTGCGTCAGCCTCAAGCACGTCCTCGTCGTCGACCTCGCCGTCGTCACCACCGGATTCCTGATGCGGGCGATGATCGGCGGGATCGCGCTCGGCATCCCGCTCTCGCGCTGGTTCCTGATCACCACCGGGTTCGGGGCGCTGTTCATGGTGTCGGCCAAGCGGTACTCGGAGGCCGTGCAGATGACACAGGCCGCGGAGGACGCGGCGGCCGACGGGCGGCCCGAACGGCTCGGCGCCACCCGGGCGTTGCTCACCTCGTACACGACCGGCTATCTGCGTTTCGTGTGGCAGCTCGCGGCCGGGGTCGCCGTCCTCGCGTACTGCCTGTGGGCCATGGAGAGCGGCGGCATCGCGGGCACCGGTCTGCTGCCCTGGCGGCAGCTCTCCATGGTGGCCTTCATCCTCGCGATCCTGCGGTACGCCGTCTTCGCCGACCGCGGCACGGCGGGCGAGCCCGAGGACGTCGTGCTGCGCGACCGGGCGCTCGCGCTGATCGGCGTGGTGTGGCTCGCCATGTACGGGTTCGCGGTCGCGGACTGGTGAAGGGCGTGGGCGCGGGGCCGCGTTCCGTGACGCGGCGGCTGCGGGCCCTCGGGCCCGAGCTGACCGGCTTCGCCGTCGTCGGGCTGTGCGCGTACGCCGCCGACCTCGGGCTCTTCGTCTGGCTGCGCGGGCCCGTGGGCCTGGACCCGCTCACCGCCAAGGCGCTCTCCTTCGTGGCCGGCTGCACGGTGGCGTACACCGGGAACGCGCTCGGCACCTACCGCGGCGGTGCCTGCGAGGGCGTGTCGCGGCTGCGCCAGTACGGGATCTTCTTCGCCGTCAACGTCGCGGGCGCCCTCGTGCAACTGCTGTGCCTGGTGGTCTCGCACTACGGCCTCGGCCTCACCTCGCGGCGCGCGGACACGATTTCGGGAGCGGGAGTCGGCATGGCACTGGCCACTGTCCTGCGATTCTGGGGTACCCGGACCCTGGTATTCCGTTCTCGGAGTGCACTGGCCGGACAGGTGAGGCAGGCGAGACAGGTGACATGGACTGGTTGAAGAAGCTTCCCGGCATCGGGCCGCTCGTCGAGCGGCTGATGCGGACACACGCGTGGCACTCCTACGAACGCCTCGACCGCGTCCACTGGACCCGGCTCGCGGCCGCGATGACCTTCATCAGCTTCGTGGCGCTGTTCCCGCTGATCACCGTGGCCGCGGCGATCAGCGCGGCGACGCTCAGCGACAGTCAGGTGAAGCGCGTCGAGGACAAGCTCTCGGAGCAGGTGCCGGGGATCTCCGACCAGCTGGACCTGGAGTCGCTGATCGCCAACGCGGGCACGGTCGGCGTCGTCGCGGGCGCGCTGCTGCTGTTCACCGGGGTGGGCTGGGTCGGCTCGATGCGGGAGTGCCTGCGCGCGGTGTGGGAGCTGGAGGACACCGAGGAGAACCCGTTCCTGCGCAAACTCAAGGACGCCGGGGTGCTCGTCGGTCTCGGCGGCGCCGGGCTCGCCTCGCTGATCGCCTCCGCCGTGGCCTCGACGGCCGTCGGCTGGACCGCCGACCAGCTCGGCGTCGACCGGGACGGCGCGGGCGGCGTCCTGCTCCAGCTCGCCGCGTTCGCCATCGCCGTCCTCGCGGACTTCCTGCTCCTGCTGTACGTACTGACGCTGCTGCCGGGCGTACAGCCGCCCCGGCGGGCGCTCATGGTCGCCGCGCTGATCGGCGCGGCCGGGTTCGAGCTCCTGAAGGTGCTGCTCGGCAGCTATATGAAGGGCGTCGCCGCGAAGAGCATGTACGGCGCCTTCGGCGTGCCCGTGGCCCTGCTGCTGTGGATCAACTTCACCGCGAAGCTGCTGCTGTTCGCCGCGGCGTGGACGGCCACCCGCAGGGGCGGGGACACGGCGGAGACGGAACGTACCGACGACGAGACGGGCCCCGCCGCGGCGAAGGACGAGGCGGGCCCCGCCACCGCGAAGGAGCCCGCCAAGGCCGTCACGGGCGGCGGCGACGCACCAGGTCGGGCAGCGGCCAGCGGCGGTTGAGCAGGAACAGGCCGCCCGCGATCAGCGCGAGCACCCCGCCGGTGACGCCGAGCGCCACGCCCATGCCGCCGCCCGACCCGCCGTCGGACGCCTTCGCCGCGCCCTCGGTGCCGCCCGCCTGGCCCTTGCCCGGCGCGCCCTTGCCGGTGCCCGTGCTCGCGCCCTTCGGGGCGACCAGCTCACCGACCGGCTTCACCTTGTCGGCGGCCGCGAAGCCCCAGTCGAGCAGGCGGCCCGTTTCCTTGTAGACGGCCTGGTCCTCGCCGGAGTCCGGGTTCATGACCGTGACGAGCAGCACCTTGCCGTCGCGCTCGGCGACGCCGGTGAACGTCGTGCCCGCGTTGGTCGTCGAGCCGTTCTTGACGCCCGCGATGCCCTTGTACGGGTCCAGGCCCGGGGCGCCCGTGAGCAGCCGGTTGGTGTTCTGGATCTCGAAGGCCCCGCGCTTCGTCTTGCCCTTGTCCTTGCCCTTCTTGACCTTCTTCGTCTCCCCGGGGAACTTCGCGGTCGCCGTCGAGCAGTACTCGCGGAAGTCCTTCTTCTGCAGGCCGGAGCGGGCGAACAGGGTCAGGTCGTACGCGGACGACACCTGGCCCTTCTCGTCGTAGCCGTCGGGCGTGACCACGTGCGTGTCGAGGGCCTGGAGCTCCTCGGCGTGCGCCTGCATGTCCTTGACGGTCTGGCCGACGCCGCCGTTCATCGACGACAGGACGTGCACCGCGTCGTTGCCGGAGCGCAGGAAGACACCGAGCCACAGGTCGTGGACCGAGTACGTCTCGTTCTCCTTGACGCCGACCATGCTGCTGCCCGCGCCGACGCCCTCCAGGTCCTTCAGGTCCACCCGGTGCTTGGCCGTCTTCGGGAACTTCGGCAGCACCGTGTCGGCGAACAGCATCTTCAGGGTGGAGGCCGGGGCGAGCCGCCAGTGCGCGTTGTGCGCGGCGAGCACCTCGCCCGACTCGGCGTCCGACACCATCCACGACCGGGCCGACAGATCCTTCGGCAGCACCGGCGCGCCCGCCTTCAGGTCCACCTGGGTGCCCGGCTGGCCGAGTCGCGCGCCGCCGACCGTCGACATGGACGCGGGCGGCTTCGGCTTGTCCTTGTCCCCGGGGGCACCGGGCTTGTCGTCGGCGAGCGCGGGAGCGGCGGTGGACAGGGAGAGCAGTGTCGCCGTGGCGAGCAGCACGGCGGTCTTTTTCGAGACAGGCACGGACGCGAGCGTACGGGGCCGGGTCCGGCGCCCTTCCGCCGAGGTCACCTCCCGCGACCCGCCGCCCTGACCCCTCTCCCCACCCCGAAGGCCGTGTGCCAGTCCGGCTCGCGATACTGAGCTCATGAAGCTCAGCCGCCCCGTCTCCTGGTTCCTGCTCGCCTTCGGCGTGTGGAGCTGGTTCATCTGGATCACTTTCGTCAAGAACCTGTGGAAGGACGGCAGCGGGCTCGCCTTCAACGACGCGAACGAGCCGACCGGGTACTTCTGGGTGCACCTGACGCTCGCTGTTGTCTCCTTTGTCTTGGGGACGGTGGTTGGCACCATCGGGTTCCGTGGCGTGCGCGCACTGCGCCGAACGTCATAGCGGTGGGCATCCTCCTGGGCGTCCTCATCGGCGCCGCGGTGCTCGCCGCGTTCGGCGGGCTGCTCTGGTACGTGTGGCGACGTGTGATCCGCGACACGACGGAGCGCGGCTCACGTTGGCGGCGGGTGGGTACGGTCGCTTTCTTCGCGGGCCCGGTCTTGATGTTCGCCGCCCTGGCGGCCGAGCGAGCCGGAGCCCCCTTCTTCCTTCAGCAGCTCCTGGCGTGGCCGGGCTTCCTGTGGATGGCGTTCGCCCTGTACCTGTTGCTGGCGCTGCTGGTGGGGGAACTCGTACGCCTGGCATATAGAGCCCGTCCGGCGATTGAGGACGAGGCCCGAAGGGCCGATGAAGCGGGGGAAGGGGCGCAGCCCCAGGAGAGTGGCGACGTCACACGGCGCCTGTTCGTCGCGCGTACGGTAGCCGCGGGCGCAGCCACCGCCGCGGCGGCAACCGTGGGCTACGGAACGTACAACGTCCTACGCGGCCCCAAGATCAAGCGAGTAACCGTCCCCTTGGCCAAATTGCCGCGCGCCGCGCACGGCTTCCGCATCGCCGTGGTGAGCGACATCCACCTGGGCCCCGTCCTGGGCGAGAACTTCGCCCGCCGAGTGGTGGACACGATCAACTCCACGCAGCCCGACCTGATCGCGGTCGTGGGCGACCTGGTGGACGGCGACGTGGAGGACCTGGCCCCGGCGGCCCGCCCCCTCGCGGACCTGCGCGCAAAGCACGGCGCGTACTTCGTGACCGGCAACCACGAATACTTCTCCGGCGCCGAACAATGGGTCGAGCACGTGCGCGACCTGGGCCTCCACCCCCTGGAGAACGCCCGCACCGAGCTGCCGTACTTCGACCTGGCCGGAGTGAACGACGTACAGGGCGAGGGAGAAGGCGAGGGCCCGGACTTCGGCAAGGCGCTCGGCGACCGCGACCGGAGCCGCGCGTCGGTGCTGATGGCCCACCAGCCCGTGGTGATCCACGACGCGGTCAAGCACGGCGTGGACCTCCAGCTCTCCGGCCACACCCACGGCGGCCAGCTCTGGCCCAACAACTTCATCGCGGACCTCGCCAACCCGACCCTCGCGGGCCTGGAGCGCTACGGCGACACACAGTTGTACGTGACGCGCGGCGCCGGCGCGTGGGGGCCGCCGGTACGCGTCGGCGCCCCGTCCGACATCACGGTCGTGGAACTGGCGTCACGGCACGCGTGAGCGGCGGCTCCGTGGGGCGTGGCGGCGCGGCCGGGCGCGGCGGGGCGGGCGTCCGGGGCAGGGTGACCAGGACCGTCAGGCCCTTGCCGGGGGCCGTGCGGACCGCGACCTCACCGCCGTGGGACGCCACCACCCCCTGCACGATCGCCATCCCGAGCCCGCTGCCCGCGCCCCGGCCCGCCCGGAAGAACCGGTCGAACACCCGCGCGGCGTCCGCGGCCGCCATCCCCGGGCCCTGGTCCGCCACGGTCAGGTGCACCACCCCGTCGCACCGGTCGAGGCCGAGCCGGACCGGCGTGTCGACGGTCGTGTGCGTACGCACGTTGGCCAGCAGGTTCGCGAGCACCTTGCGCAGCCCCTGCTCGTCCGCCTGGACGAGGACCGAGCCGTCGGCGCGCACCGTCAGCGGCCGGTCCGGCTCCTGCGCGCGCAGGTCGTCCGCGGCGTCCCGCACCACCCGGCCCAGGTCGACCGAGCGGAACCGCAGTTCGGGCTGCTGGTCCAGGCGGGCCAGGGTGAGCAGCTCCGCCACCAGGTGGTTCATGCGGTCGGTCTCGGAGTTGACGCGGTCCCAGGCGCGCGTGCGGTCCTCCGGATCGGTGAGCATCCCCTTGTCGTACAGCTGGAGATAGCCGCGGATCGCCGACAGCGGGGTGCGCAGCTCGTGCGAGGCGTCCGCGACGAACTGGCGGAGCTGGGCCTCGCTGCGCTCACGGGTGGCGAAGGCCGTCTCGACCTGCTGGAGCATGGAGTTGAGGGCCAGCCGGAGCTGTTCCGTCTCCATCACCGCGCCGGGGTGGGCCGGTACGCGCCGCTTCAGGTCGCCGTCGGCGATCGCGGACGCCGTCTCCACCATGTCCTCCAGGGGCCGCAGCCGCTGGTGCGCGGCGATCATCGTGAGCACCGCGAGCAGCCCGAGCAGCACGGCGCCGAAGGCGAGGTCGAGCTTGAGGGCCCGCGCGATGCCCGACTGGACGTTCTCCGTCGACGCCGCCATGACCATCACCGAGCCGTCGTCGAGCTCCGCCCCGATGGCGCGGTACGCGTCGCCGCCCAGCGTCACCTCCCGCATCGAGCCGGAGCGCGCGAACTTCAGCGGGTCGCCCGTGGCCGTGGCGAGCGCGCGCTGACGCGCCGTCGGCGGCAGCGGACCGAGTTCGGCCAGTTTCCCGTCGCGGTCGAACACGACGAACGTCGACTCCGGGGGCGGCAGCCCCTTGGCTTTCGCGGAGCTGGGCACGAGGCCGTCGAGCGAGCTGAGCCCGGTGAGGTACTGCAGCTGGTCGAGCGTGATGCCGCTCTGCTGCATCGCGGTGCGCGACCCGGTCAGCCCGGAGTTGACGTTGTCGAGCAGATAGTGCCGCATGCCCATCAGGCTCACGGCGGTCGCGGCCACGATGCCGAGGGCGAGCAGCGCCACGTTCACCAGCGTGAGTTTGGCGCGCAGCGAGTTCGTGCCGAGCCGCCCGCGCCGCCCGGGTCCGCGGAGCCTCATGCCAGCCCGTACCCGACGCCGCGCCGCGTCGTGATCAGCGGCGGCCCCACCTGGTCGAGCTTGCGCCGCAGATAGCTGATGTAGGTCTCGACGACGGTCGACTCCGCCGTGTGCTCGATGTTCCACACATGGCGAAGGAGCTGTTCCTTGGGCACCACCCGGCCGCCGTTGCGGACCAGGAAGCGCAGCAGCGCGTACTCGGTCGGGGTGAGCTGCACCGAGCCGCCCGCGCGCCGCACCACGTACGTCGTCTCGTCCAGCTCCAGATCGCCGTACCGCAGCGGTGGTCGCTGCGGCAGCACGTCGAGGGGGCGCACCCGGCGGAGCACCGCGCCGATGCGGGCGACGACCTCGTCGATGTTGAACGGCTTGGTGATGTAGTCGTCGCCGAAGCCGAGCGCGCCCACGACCTCCGCGGGCGCGTCCCGGGCGGTGAGGAAGACCAGGCCCAACTCGGGCTGGCGCGCCCGCAGTTCACGCCCCAGCGCGCGGCCGTCGCCGTCCGGGAGCATCACGTCGAGCAGCGCGCAGTCCGGCCGGGTGTGCTCGACCGCCGCGAGTGCCTCGCGGACCGTGCCCGCCGTCATCACGTCGAAGCGGTGGAAACGCAGGGCGATGGTGAGGACGTCGGCGATGCTCGGCTCGTCCTCGACGACCAGGACGGTCGCGCCGCCCCGCGCCGCGTCGCCGGGACCGGCCGGACCGGCCTCCGCGTCGGGTGCTCCCCGGGTGCCTTCGGCGTGGCTCATGCCCCCAGTATCCGTACGCGCGTCGGGTGAACGGACGGCCCTCGCTTTGGAGTTCCTTGAGAATCGCTTCCTTAACGCGCCGTTGGCGTGCCGGATCCCTGATGCTGGGCGGGAACCGGCTTCGGCGGCATTCGGCGGCATTCGGCGGGAAGGGGCGTGCGGCGTGGCGGCATGGGCGCGGTGGTGTCATCGGCACCGTCTTGTGGTCCTCGTGCTCTGGCTGGGCGCCCTCCTCGGCCTGGCGGCTGCGGGCGGCAGCGCGGGTACCGCCTACTCCGCTGTTCTCTCCCTGCCCGGCACCGACTCCGCGCGCGCCCACGACCTGCTGGCCGAGGCGTTTCCGGAGCGCGCCGGTGACACCGACACCGTGGTGTGGCGGACCGGCCCGGGCTCCTCGGTCCGCGACGCCTCCGTACGCGACCGGATCGAGCCCGCGCTCCAGGAGATCGCCGCCCTGGACGGCGTCGGCGACGTGGCGAGCCCGTACGCGCCGGGCCGGGCCGCCGCCGCCCAGGTCGGCGCGGACGGGCGGACCGCCTACGCGCGGGTCACCTTCGTACGCCAGGCGGCCGAGATCCCCGAGGATCTGATCGAGAAGGTCGTCGGCACCGCCCGCGCCGCCGAACGGGACGGGCTCCAGGTCGAGTTGGGCGGTCAGGCGGTCGCGCGCACCGAGGAGCCGCCCGCGGGCGGCTCCGAGGCCGTCGGCATCGCGGCCGCCGCCGTCGTGCTGCTCCTCGCCCTCGGCTCGCTGTTCGCGATGCTCCTGCCGATCGTCACAGCGGTGTTCGCGGTCGGCACCGGCACGCTCGCCACGATGCTGCTCAGCCACGTCACGGACGTGCCCGAAGCGGCGCCGCTGCTCGGCGCGTCGATCGGCCTCTGCGTCGGCATCGACTACGCGCTGTTCATCGTCACCCGGCACCGGCGGGGCATTCTGCGCGGCCTGGATCCGGGGGAGTCGGCGGTGCAGGCCCTCGACACCGCCGGGCGCGCGGTGCTGCTCGCGGGCGGCGCGGTGTGCGTCGCGCTCGCCGGGATGTTCGTGATGGACCTGCGCTTCCTCGACGGCGTGGTGATCGCGGCGGCCCTGACGGTGGGGCTCGGCGTCCTCGCCGCGATCACGCTGCTGCCCGCCCTCCTCGGCTTCCTCGGCATGCGGGTGCTCAGCCGCCGCCTGCGCCGCCTGCTCGCCGCGTCCGGGCCCGAACCGGAGGAGCCGGGCGGTCTCGCGGCGCGCTGGGCGGGGTTCGTGGAGCGGCGCCCGCGCACCGTCGCGGTCCTCGCCGTCGCCGTCGTGGCCGCGCTCGCGATCCCGCTGCTCTCGCTGCGCCTCGGCGCCGCCGACCAGGGCGGCCACCAGGAGTCGACGACGACCCGGCAGGCCCACGACCTGCTCGCGGAGGGCTTCGGCCCCGGCTTCAACGGGCCCCTCCAGGTCGTCGTCGACCGGCCGGGCCCGGCGGACACCGCGGGGCTCGTGGAGCGGATCCGGGACACCGAGGGCGTCGCCCGCGCCGCGGCGGCCCCGCCGTCGGCCGCGACGGCCACCACTGGCACGACTGTCATCGAGGTCGTGCCCACCACCTCGCCGGGGTCCCGGGAGACGGACCGGCTCATCGACCGGCTGCGCGGCGACGTCCTGCCGCAGGCGGGCGCCGACGCCCATGTGGGCGGCGTGACGGCCGACTTCAAGGACTTCGCGGCGGCCACCTCGGACCGGCTTCCGTACTTCGCGGGCGCCGTCGTCGCCCTCGGCTTCCTGCTGCTCCTGGCCGCCTTCCGCTCGCTTTTGGTGCCCCTAGTGGCGGCCCTGGTGAACCTGGTCGCGGCGGCCGTGGCGTTCGGGGTGCTCGCCGCGGTGCTCCAGTGGGGCCGGGGCACGGAGGTCCTCGGGCTGGGCACGGAGATCCTCGGCCTCGGCACGGAGGGGGCCGTCGCGGCCTTCCTGCCCGTCGTCGTGCTGTCGATGCTCTTCGCCCTGTCGACGGACCACCAGGTGTTCCTGGTGAGCCGCGTGCACGAGGAGTGGGTGCACACCTGCGACAACGCCCGCGCCGTCCGCGTCGGCCTCGCCGAGACCGGCCGCGTCATCAACTGCGCGGCCCTCTTCATGATCTGCCTGTGCGCGGTGTTCGCGCTCGGCGGTGACCTGGAGGGCGCGGCGGCGGGCATCGGCCTGGCCGCGGCCGTCGCCCTCGACGCCTTCATCCTGCGCACGGCCCTCGTCCCGGCCGTGATGCGCCTCCTCGGCCGCGCCAACTGGTGGCTCCCGGCCCGTCTTGAGCGGCGGCTGCCGCACCTCGCCGCACCTCGCCGTCGAGCCGAAGGCAGCCGAGCCACCGGCCCCGGAGGACCTCGAAGTCCTGGTCGCGGCCGCCCTGGGAACCCCCCGCCCGCCGATCCCCCCCGGCTCGGCGGGCGGGTGCACCGCGCCGCCGGGGGTCTGCGCGGTCAATCCGTACGAGGCCGCGCACGCGTACGACACGGGGGACGCCACCCCCGACACCACCGGGGACCGGGCCAAGGCGCTGCCCGCGTACAACGCATACGACGCGTACGACGCCTACGACCTGTACGACGCCTATGACCTGTACGGCACGCACGACGCGTACCGCACGCCCGACGAGTACTACGCGCGCGACGTGTACGAGACCCACGACGTGTACGACACGCGCGACGTATATGGCACCCACGACGTGTACGACACGCGCGACGTATATGGCACGCACACCCCGGCGACCCCCTACGGACCCCGCGCCCCCGGACAGCACGCGGACCCCGGCGCCGAAGGGCCCGGGAGCTCCGGCCCGCTCGCCCCCGCGGTGCACGGCTTCATCGTCACGCCGGACGGCGCCCCCATCCACAGCGTGAGCCTCATGCTGTTGTCCCGGGGCGGCCGCCGACTGGACCGCGTCTCGTCCCTGGCCGACGGCTCCTACCTGCTCACGGCCCCCGCCCCGGGCGTGTACCTGCTCGCGGCGACCGCCCCCGGCTACGCCTCCAGGGCCCGTCACATCATGCTGGGCGACGGGCCGCTGACGTACGACCTGGAGCTGGTGGAGGCGGTGGGCGGCGGGGTGAGCGCCGTGCCCTGACCCGGAACCCGACCTGGCCGCGGGCGGAGCTGCACCCGCCCGCCGGCCTCACGGCCGGAACGCCCGCACGCCGACGATCACCCGAGCCCACGGGGCGGCGAGCGAGACGACCGGCACAGCGGTGGCCGCCCTTCCACAGGGGCGGCCACCGCTGTTCGCGCAGTGCCGCCTGCCCGGGTCGGGCCCACCACCGTCCTCCCGCCGCTCCCGCTGCGCCTCCCCGGTCAACTGCGCCCGCAGCCGCCGCAGTCCGCGGTGCAGGGCCATCCGGACGGCGCCGGGCCGCTTGCCGAGGACACCGGCGGCGGACCGGCTGTCCATGCCGACCAGCACGCCGAGGTAGACGGCCCGGCCCTGGTCCGGCGGCAGCGCGGCGACCAGCTCCACGGTGTCGTCGGTGGACAGCGCCTCCAGGACCTCCTCGGCGGTGTCGCGGGCGGCCGGCACGTCGAGCGCGTCGCCGTCGGCCAGGCTCAGCCGGGGGCGGCTCATGCGGCGCCGGACGTGGTCGCGGGCGCGGTTGCGGGCGATGGCGGCGGCCCAGCGGCGGAAGTCGCTCCCGTCACCGGTGAACCGCCCCAGATCGCGGGCGATCTGCAGCCATGCCTCGGAGGCCACGTCCTCCGACTCGTCCCCGACGATGGCGCGTACGCGGCCGAGCAGCCCCGGGTGCACCCACCGGTACACCAGCGCGAAGGCGGCCTCGTCCCCTTCCCTGGCGGCGGCGAGCGCGCGCGTCAGTTCCGCGTCGCCGATCCTGCTCCGTCCTCCTCGGTCCCCGGAGCCCCCGCGGCCACGTCTGTGATCCGCTCGTCCCCGGCCCCCACGCTGCTGGTCCCCACCACCCGCGCCCACGCGCTCCTCTTAACCCCCGCTGACACTGCGCACCGTGCCCGTGCCCCCATGTGTGTCTTGTCCGGCCCGTGCCCGAGCGTTCGCGCGGCCCCTACCGGCGGGCGGGTTCCGGCTCCGCGCCGGGCTCCGCGGCGGCGTGCCGCCCCGGCAGCGTCAGGTAGAAGGTCTGCAGTGACTCCGCGGCGCCGACCTCGTACCGGTTGACGACCTTCCCCAGCGGGCTCCACACCCGCCCGTCCGGCATCCGCACGCCGACGGCCTGCCCGAAGAACTCCCGCTGGCTGGCGTCGAAGTCGATCCACGTGGCCCCGGCGCGGCGGACGAGCACCTCCCCGACGTACACCCCGAACCCGAACAGCGCCTCCGCGACCTCGGCCCGCTCCCGCCCGCTCTTGCGCAGCCCGTCGATCACGAAGTCCACGACGCGCAGGCTCCGTACGGAGAAATCCAGCGGCAATCGGTTGCGCTCCGTCACACGCGCGACGAATCTTCGCGCGTACCCCCGCACCTCGTCCGCTCTCGGTGCTCTCGTCCCCTCACCGGCGACGCTCTCCATGTGCTCCCCACCCCTTCGGCTCCCGCCCCACCCTGTACGAGAGCACCGAACGCACTCTCCGCTTAACAAGCGCAACCAGGATCCCAGCCGTCACGGCTGCCGCCGGTGTCGCTTCTCACACGCTCAACTCGCCCTTCCCGTACAACCTTTCGTCCTGATCGTCCGTCCGTGAACCGCTGCCGATCGCTCGCCGGCCGGTCGCGATATGCCCGGTTTTCACCGGGCGTGGTGACGGGCCTCCGGCCTGTTGTATAACCGCCGCGCTCACAGGATTCATGCCGGTCGTGGACGTGCGAGGGGGAATCGAGGAGTGGGGAGTCCCGAGCTTTCGGAGCCGGTGGTCGAGCTGACCGAGGAGGAGAAGGCGCAACTGGTGGGGGAGGTGCCGGGTCGCCGGGTGGTGGCGACGGGGGCCGTGCTGCTCCTGATCTGCGCGGCCTTCGTCGGCCGCGGGATATTCGGGGACGGGAACGCCGGCAACGGCGGTGACGATGCCTCGCCGGAGGACATCGCGCGGGGGCGGGCGCCCGTCGCCGCCGTCACCTACGAGATCACCGGGCGGGGCAGCGCCGACATCTCGTATCTCGCGCGGAGCGAGCGCCCCGACGGCGGCGCGCGGCCCGCTGTCGAGGCGGACGTGCGACTGCCCTGGCGCAAGACGGTGTTCGTGCCGGCCGGGGAGCGGCCCGTGGTGAGCGTCCGGCTCGGCGAGCGGGGCGGGCAGGCCCGCTGCGCCCTCGCCGTGGGCGGGAAACACCGCCACCGGGACGCGGCGACGGGGGCGTTCGGACGGGCCACGTGCAGCGCGGGGGTGGCGGGGCGGGCGCGGTGAGGGCGGCCCGGGAGCTCAACCCCGGGCCAGCTCCGGCCTCTTGGAGTAGTCCGTGAAGCCGACGACGTTCCCCCACGGGTCGGTGATCTCCACGGTCCAGCCCGTCGCCCCGGAGAACGGCTCCGTGAGGGCGGGGATGCCGGCCGCCGCGAGGGCGCGGGCCTTGGCGCGGGCGTCCCGCACCTCCAGCCAGAAGCGCGGGGCGGGCCACGGCGGCGTCCGCCGGCCGATGCCGTCCTCGACGCGCAGCAGCACGCCAGGGGTCTCGGCGCCCGCCTTCAGGATGGCGAGACCGGCCTCGTCGAGGCGGTACGTGACCGGGAACCCGGCACGCTCGTAGAAGCCGACGGCCTCGTCCAGGTCGCCGACCGGGAACAGGGCGTTGTCGATGCCGAGCAGCTCGGTCTCGGCGGTGCGGAACGACTGATTGTCTGACATAACGTCAGAATACGGGTCGGGTCCGGCATAGCCGCCGCGTCAATGCCGTACGGCGCGTTTCCCGCCGTGAACCCTGGTACTCGACCGGCCCCACCGACGTACGGAGGACCCCCGATGCAGGACACCCAGGACCTCACCGCTCTCGCCGAGGAGCATCTGAACCGGGCGCGCACCGCCGCCCACGGCCGCAGCGCCCACCTGATCGTCCACGACGACGCCCTGCGCCAGAGCGTGATCGCGCTGACCGGAGGGTCCGCGCTGGACGAGCACACCACGCCGCGGGCGGCGAGCCTGCAGGTGCTGCGGGGGAAGGTCCGCCTCACCACCGAGTCCGGCGCCGACAGCGTGCTCGCCGCGGGCCAGCTGTGCGCGGTGCCGCAGGAGCGGCATGGGCTGCTGGGTCTGGAGGACTCGGTGGTGCTGCTGACGGCGGTGACGGAGACGGGGTGAGTGGGCGACCCCCGTATCGGCCTGAACGGCCTCGTCCTGGGCGGAGCCCCAGTTTCGGGAAGGGGCGGGGTTGGGGAGCCTCCGGCAGGACCACCAGCCCGCGCCCAGGCGAACCCCACCCACACCAGCCCCCACACCGCCACCGCCACCCACAGCAGGACGCGCCCCAGCGTCCGCAGCCACGGCACATCCGTCACCACGCCCGTCGACAGCGCGGCCACGGCCGTCATGCCGAGGGGGAACACGGTGGCCCACCGCCGCACGTCGTAGTGGAACCGCGGCCGGTACGCCTCCGCGGCGGCGAGCACCGCGTACCAGGCGAGCGCGAAGCCGAGCAGGACGTAGGTGAGGTTCCGCAGGAACTCGTGCCCGGTGCCGGTCCACAGCGGGGAAGCCGTCAGCTTGGAGGCGGCCAGCGCGGAGATGGCGAGGGCACCACCCGCGACCCACTGGTCCCCGGCCCCCGCCCACACCTGCCGGAAGTCGAAGCGCAGCAGCGCGTCGGCGTACAGCAGCAGTCCGAGCGCGAAGAGGGCGAGCCCCGCGTCGCCCAGCCACTCGCCCTCGCCCGCGAAGTACAGCGTGGCCGCCAGGATGGAGAGCCCCTGCGTCGCCACGCACACCAGGAACACACCGCCGGGCATGCCCCGCTGCCAGTGCCGTACGACGGCGAGCAGGAGGACCGGCCACACCAGGACCGCGATCACCAGGAGCGTGATCGCGAGCCACTGCCGGCCGAGGAGCGAGAAGCGGGTGCCGAGGACCGTCGTCGCGGCCACCGCCGTCAGCGCGGGCGGCGTGATCGCCGCGGCCGTCCAGCGCGCCCGGTCCCGGGCCAGCAGGTCGGCGAAGTCCGCCGCGAGCACCACCCACAGCAGCGCCGCGACCGCCAGCAGGATCTCCGACAGCACGTCGTGGCCGGTCAGGAACAGGCCGACGGAGAGGATGCCGGTGGCCATCACGCAGGCCCCCGCCGCCGGGGTCACCTCGTCGCGCCACGTACGCCACTGTGGGATCACAAGGCCATGACATCCCGGGGACGCCGCCGCCACCACTTGGTCTAGGCCGAGCTGCGGACCCGCCCGCCCCGGCTTGGGATGGAGCGTGTGACCGCCCCCACCGAACCGGACGCCCCCACCGAACCGGACGCCCCCGTGGAGCCGGACGCCCTCCTCCTGCGCAGCGCCCGCTTCCTGCGCCGCGGCGAGGCGGCCCCCGACCTGCACAGCGTCCACATCGAGGGCGGCCGCGAGGGCGACGCCTTCTACCGGGACCGGTGGAGCCACGACAAGGTCGTGCACTCCACGCACGGCGTGAACTGCACCGGCTCCTGCCGCTGGAAGGTGTACGTCAAGGACGGCATCATCACCTGGGAGACGCAGGCCACCGACTATCCGTCGACGGGCCCCGACCGCCCCGAGTACGAGCCCCGCGGCTGCCCCCGAGGCGCCGCCTTCTCCTGGTACACGTACTCCCCGACCCGCGTCCGCTACCCGTACGTCAGAGGCGTACTGCTCGATCTCTACCGGGAGGCCAAGCAGCGCCTCGGAGGCGATCCCGTGCTCGCCTGGGCCGACCTCCAGGGCGACCCCGGGCGGCGCCGCGCCTACCAGCAGGCGCGCGGCAAGGGCGGCCTGGTGCGGGCGAGTTGGGACGAGGCCGTCGAGATCATCGCGGCGGCCCACGTGCACACCATCAAGACGTACGGCCCCGACCGGGTCGCGGGCTTCTCGCCCATCCCCGCCATGTCGATGGTGTCGCACGCGGCCGGCGCCCGCTTCATGTCGCTGATCGGCGCGCCCATGCTGTCGTTCTACGACTGGTACGCGGACCTGCCGGTCGCCTCGCCCCAGGTGTTCGGCGACCAGACGGACGTGCCGGAGTCCGGGGACTGGTGGGACGCGGCGTATCTGATCATGTGGGGCTCGAACGTTCCGGTGACGCGGACGCCCGACGCGCACTGGATGGCCGAGGCGCGCTACCGGGGCCAGAAGGTCGTGGTCGTCGCCCCCGACTACGCCGACAACGCCAAGTTCGCCGACGAGTGGCTGCACCCGCACCCCGGAACCGATGGCGCGCTCGCCCTCGGCATGGGGCATGTGATCCTCAGGGAGTGCTTCGTCGAGCGGCGCGTCCCGTTCTTCGACGACTACGTACGCCGCTTCACCGATCTCCCCTTCCTGGTCACCCTGACCGAGCGCGACGGCGCGTACGTACCGGGCAAGTTCCTGCGCGCCTCCGACCTGGGCGACACCGGCGAGGGCGCCGAGTGGAAGACCGTCGTCCTGGACGAGGGCAGCGGGCAGCCCGTCGTCCCGGGCGGCTCGCTCGGCTTCCGGTGGACCGAGTCCGGCAAGGGGAAGTGGAACCTGGACCTGGGGGACACCGAGCCGCGGCTCTCGCTGTACGAGGAGGACGCGCGCGGCGTGGAGGTGCTGCTTCCGCGCTTCGACACCGAGGGCGGTGCGCACGGGCAGGGGCGCGGCGAGGTGCTGCGGCGCGGGGTGCCCGCGATCCGGCTGGCGGGGCCCGGAAGTCCGCTGGTCACCACCGTCTTCGATCTGCTGCTCGCGCAGTACGGCGTCGGCCGCGAGGGGCTCGTGGGGGACTGGCCGTCCTCGTACGACGACGCGTCCGCGCCCGGCACGCCCGCCTGGCAGGAGGCGCACACCTCCGTCCCGGCCGCCAAGTGCGCGCGGATTGCAAGGGAGTTCGCGGCGACCGCCGAGAAGTCGCAGGGCCGCTGCATGATCCTGATGGGGGCAGGCACCAATCACTGGTTCCACTCCGAGACCATCTACCGGGCCTTCCTCGCGCTGCTCCAGCTCACCGGCTGCCAGGGCCGCAACGGCGGCGGCTGGGCGCACTACGTCGGCCAGGAGAAGTGCCGCCCCGTCACCGGCTGGGCCACGCTCGCGGGCGCGGGCGACTGGTCGCGGCCGCCCCGGCAGATGATCGGCGCCGCGTACTGGTTCCTGAACACCGACCAGTGGCGGTACGACACCTTCGGCGCCGACGTGCTCGCCTCACCGCTGGGCGAGGGCCGGTTCGCGGGCATGGCGGCCGCGGACTGCCTGGCGCAGGCGACCCGGGCGGGCTGGATGCCGTCGTACCCGACGTTCGACCGCAATCCGCTGGAGCTGGGGGAGGGGGAGGACCCCGTCGGGTCGGCGGTGGACCAACTGCGCGCCGGGGAGCTGAAGTTCGCCTGCGAGGACCCCGACGCGCCGGAGAACTGGCCGCGCGTCCTGACCCTGTGGCGCGCCAATCTGCTCGGCTCGTCCGCGAAGGGCGCCGAGTACTTCACCAAGCACCTCCTCGGCACCCACTCCTCCCTGCGCGCCGACGAGGCACCGCCCGAGGCGCGCCCGCGCGACGTGACCTGGCACGAGCAGGCCCCGGAGGGAAAGCTGGACCTGCTGCTCTCGCTGGACTTCCGGATGACGTCCTCGACCCTGCTGTCCGACATCACGCTGCCCGCCGCCACCTGGTACGAGAAACACGACCTGTCGACCACCGACATGCACCCCTTCGTGCACGCCTTCACCCCGGCCGTCGACCCGCCCTGGCAGTCCCGCACCGACTTCGACGCGTTCCGCGCGATCGCCGACCGGCTCAGCGAACTGGCCGTCGGCCACCTGGGCACCCGCAAGGACCTGGTCGCCACCGCCCTCCAGCACGACACCCCCGGCGAGACCGCGCAGCCCGGCGGTCTCGCCCTGGACTGGCGGCGCGGCGAGTGCGAGCCCGTGCCGGGAAAGACCATGCCCGCCCTGACCGTCGTCGAGCGGGACTACACCGCGATCGGCGCCAAGTTCGCGGCCCTCGGCCCGCTGGTGGAGAAGCTCGGCCTGCCCGCGAAGGGCATCGCGCTGCGCCCCGACGACGAGGTCGAGACCCTGCGCGCGCTCAACGGCGTCGTACGCGAAGGCCCCGCCGCGGGCCGTCCCCGCCTGGACACCGCCGTGAAGGCCGCCAACACCATCCTCGCCCTGTCCGGCACCACCAACGGCCGCCTCGCCACCCAGGGCTTCCGCACCCTCGAAGCCCGCACCGGCCAGGAGATGGCGCACCTCGCCGCCGAACACGAGGGCAAGCGCGTCTCGTACGCGGACACGCAGGCCGCCCCCGTCCCCGTGATCACCTCGCCGGAGTGGTCGGGCAGCGAGTCAGGCGGCCGCCGCTACACCGCCTTCACCCTCAACACCGAGCACCTCAAGCCCTGGCACACCCTCACCGGCCGCCAGCACTTCTTCCTCGACCACGACTGGATCCACGAGGTGGGCGAGGCGCTGCCCGTGTACCGGCCGCCCCTCGACATGCACCGCCTGTTCGGCGAGCCGAGGCTCGGGGCGGACGGGGAGCGGGAGGTGACGGTCCGTTACCTCACCCCGCACAACAAGTGGTCCATCCATTCCGAGTACCAGGACAACCTCTTCATGCTGTCCCTGTCGCGCGGCGGCCAGGTCATCTGGATGTCCCCGGACGACGCGGCGGCCATCGGCGTACGGGACAACGACTGGATCGAGGCCGTCAACCGCAACGGCGTGGTGGCCGCGCGCGCCGTCGTCTCGCACCGCATGCCGTCCGGCACGGTCTACATGCACCACGCGCAGGAACGCACCGTCAACGTCCCCAAGACGGAGACGACCGGCCGCCGCGGCGGCATCCACAACTCCCTGACCCGCCTGCTGCTCAAGCCGTCCCACCTCATCGGCGGCTACGCCCAGCTCACCTGGGCCTTCAACTACCTGGGCCCCACGGGCAACCAGCGCGACGAGGTCACGGTGATCCGGCGCAGGACCGAGCAGGAGGTGACGTACTAGCCATGCGGGTACTCGCACAGATCGCGATGGTCATGAACCTCGACAAGTGCATCGGCTGCCACACCTGCTCGGTCACCTGCAAGCAGACCTGGACCAACCGCTCCGGCATGGAGTACGTCTGGTTCAACAACGTCGAGACCCGGCCGGGCCAGGGCTACCCGCGCCGCTACGAGGACCAGGAGAAGTGGCGCGGCGGCTGGGAGCTGAACCGGCGCGGCGCCCTGAAGCTGAAGTCCGGCGGCCGCTTCCGCAGCCTCGCGACGATCTTCTCCAACCCCGTCCTGCCCGGCATCAAGGACTACTACGAGCCCTGGACGTACGAGTACAAGAACCTCACCGACGCCCCCCTCGGCGACGACTACCCGGTCGCGGAGCCCCGCTCCCTGCTCACCGGCAAGCCGATGAAGATCGAGTGGAGCTCCAACTGGGACGACAACCTCGGCGGCGGCCCTGCGGGCGTCGAGGCCGACCCGATGGTGGCCAAGGCCCAGGCGCGGGAGACCGCCGACCGGGCCGCGGTGCAGGTCAAGGCCGCGTTCGAGCAGACCTTCATGTTCTATCTGCCGCGCATCTGCGAGCACTGCCTGAACCCGGCGTGCGTGGCGTCCTGCCCGTCCGGGGCGATGTACAAGCGGACGGAGGACGGCATCGTCCTGGTCGACCAGGACCGCTGCCGGGGCTGGCGCAAATGCGTGACCGGCTGCCCGTACAAGAAGGTCTACTTCAACCACCGCACCGGCAAGGCCGAGAAGTGCACGCTCTGCTACCCGCGTCTGGAGGTGGGCCTGCCGACGGTCTGCTCCGAGACCTGCGTCGGCCGGCTGCGGTATCTGGGTGTGGTCCTGTACGACGCCGACAAGGTCACGCGGGCCGCCGCCACCCCCGACGAGAAGGACCTGTACGAGGCCCAGTTGGGCGTCTTCCTCGACCCCGCCGACCCCGAGGTGCGGCGCGCCGCCGAGCGCGACGGCGTCCCGTACGACTGGATCGAGGCGGCCCGCGGCTCGCCCGTGTACGCGCTGATCAGCACCTACCGGGTGGCCCTGCCCCTGCACCCGGAGTACCGCACCCTGCCGATGGTCTGGTACGTCCCGCCGCTGTCCCCGGTCGTCGAGGCGCTCACCGGGACCGGGCACGACGGCGAGGACGCGGGCAACCTCTTCGGCGCCATCGACACCCTGCGGATCCCCCTGGAGTACCTGGCCGAGCTGTTCACGGCCGGGGACGTGGGGCCGGTGCGGGCCGCCCTGGAACGCCTCGCGGCGATGCGGTCGTACATGCGGGGCGTCAACCTCGGCGATCCGGCCGACCGGTCGGTCCCGGCGCGCGTCGGCATGACTCCGGACGGCATCGAGGACATGTACCGGCTCCTGGCCCTCGCCAAGTACGAGGAGCGCTATGTGATCCCGACGGCCGCGCTCGGGGACGCCCGGCGCCTGGAGGAGTCGGCGGTGCCCGACGGCTGCGGCCTGGACGCGCCGGGCGGGCCCGGCATGCTCCCGCCGGAACCGCCGCCCGGAGCGGGCCCGTTCGGGGACGACTCGGGCACGTACGAGGGGCTGCCCCTCGTCACCATCGAGAACTTCCACGCGTCGCGCCGCCGCCAGACGGCCGACGACATCGCCGCCCGACCGGAGGAGGACCTGTGACGGACCTCGCCGTGCTCTACCAAGGCGCCGCGCACTGCCTGTGCTACCCCGACTCCCAGGTCCGCGAACGGCTGCCCCTGGTGCGGGCGGCGGTGCCCGAACTGCACCCGTTCCTGGACGAGTTCGCGTGCTGGTCCCCGATCGCGGCGGCCGAGCACTACGTCCGCGTCTTCGACTTCAAGAACCGCCACAGCCTGTACCTGAGCTGGTGGCTGGACGGCGACACCCGCCGCCGGGGCGCGTCCCTCGTCGCGTTCAAGGAGACCTACCGCGCCTACGGCCTCTCCGTCACCGGCGAGGAACTCCCCGACTACCTCCCGGCCGTCCTGGAGTTCACCGCCCGCACCGGCAACCGGGACCTCCTGACCGCCCACCGCGCCGGCCTGGAACTCGTGCGCCTGGCTCTCACCGACGACGGCACGCCCTACGCCCTGATCCTGGACGCGGTCTGCGCGACCCTGCCGGGCCCCTCGCCCAAGGACAGGATGGAGGCGCGGGCCCTGGCCCGCTCGGGCCCGCCCACGGAAAGCGTAGGACTCGACTGATGGACACCTTCCTGTGGGGAGTACTGCCGTACGTCGCCCTGGTCCTGCTGATCGCGGGCACCCTCTGGCGCTATCGCTACGACAAGTTCGGCTGGACCACCCGCTCCTCCCAGATCTACGAGTCCCGCCTCCTCAACCTCGCGTCCCCCGCCTTCCACTACGGCATCCTCTTCGTCCTCGTCGGCCACCTGATGGGCCTGTTCGTCCCGGAGTCCTGGACGAACGCGGTCGGCCTCAAGGAGCGCGCCTACCACCTGCTGTCCCTGTACGGCGGCACGGCGGCGGGCGTCCTCGCGGTGGCGGGCATCGCCCTGCTCCTCTACCGCCGCCGCACGAACACCCCCGTCTTCCGCGCCACCACCCGCAACGACAAGCTCATGTACGCGGTGCTGCTCGCCGCCGTCGTCATGGGCATGTGGGCCAAGCTGACGAACTCCTCCCCGAGCTCGGGCTACGACTACCGCGAAACGATCGCCCCCTGGGCCCGGAGCGTCTTCACCCTCCGGCCGGACATCGCCGCGATGGAGGGCGTCCCCCTGACCTACCGCATCCACGCGGTCGTCGGCCTGGCCCTGATCGCCCTGGTCCCCTTCACCCGCCTCGTCCATATGTTCAGCGCGCCGGTGCAGTACCTGTTCCGGCCGTATGTGGTGTACCGGAGCCGGGGAGCGGGGGAGTTGGGGACGCGGCGGGAGAAGCGGGGCTGGGAGAAGGTGGACTCGTAACTCGTCCCCCCCCCGGAGCACACACATGGGCCCCGCTCCCACCCGGGAACGGGGCCCACGCGCGCGTGCGTACAGACGTCAGAAGCGCCGCGTGATCAGCGCCCGCTTCACTTCCTGGATCGCCTTGGTCACCTCGATGCCGCGCGGGCACGCGTCGGTGCAGTTGAACGTGGTGCGGCAGCGCCACACGCCGTCCTTGTCGTTCAGGATCTCCAGGCGCTGCTCGCCCGCCTCGTCACGCGAGTCGAAGATGAAGCGGTGCGCGTTGACGATCGCCGCCGGGCCGAAGTACTGGCCGTCGTTCCAGAAGACCGGGCAGGACGACGTGCACGCGGCGCACAGGATGCACTTGGTGGTGTCGTCGAAGCGCTCGCGGTCCTCGGCGGACTGCAGCCGCTCCCGGGTCGGCTCGTTCCCGGTGGTGACCAGGAACGGCATGACGTCGCGGTACGCCTGGAAGAACGGGTCCATGTCGACCACGAGGTCCTTCAGGACCGTGAGGCCCTTGATGGGCTCGACCGTGATCGGCTTGGCCGGGTTGATGTCCTTGATCAGGGTCTTGCAGGCAAGGCGGTTCTTGCCGTTGATGCGCATGGCGTCCGAGCCGCAGATGCCGTGGGCGCAGGAGCGGCGGAACGTCAGGGTGCCGTCCAGGTCCCACTTGATCTTGTGCAGACCGTCGAGGACGCGCTCCTTGGGGTCGATCTCCAGCTGGAAGTCTTCCCAGGTCGCGTCCGCCGAGACCTCCGGGTTGAAGCGGCGGATCCGGAAGGTGACCGTGATGTACGGGGAGTCGGCGAAGCCCGCCTCGGGCTTGGCGTCTTCCTTGTCGAGGGTCGGGGTTGCCATCAGTACTTACGCTCCATCGGCTGGTAGCGGGTCTGGACGACCGGCTTGTAGTCGAGGCGGATCGAGTCCTTGCCGTCGTCGGCGACCTCGCGGTACGCCATGGTGTGGCGCATGAAGTTGACGTCGTCGCGGTTGGGGTAGTCCTCGCGGTAGTGACCGCCGCGGGACTCCTTGCGGGCGAGCGCCGACACCGCCATGACCTCGGCGAGGTCGAGCAGGTTGCCCAGCTCGATGGCCTCCAGGAGGTCGGTGTTGAACCGCTTGCCCTTGTCCTGGACCGAGACGTTCTTGTAGCGGGCGCGCAGCTCGCCGATCTTCTCGACGGCCGTCTTGATGGTCTGCTCCGTACGGAACACCATCACGTTGGCGTCCATCGTCTCCTGGAGCTCCCTGCGGATGTCCGCGACGCGCTCGGTGCCCTGGGAGTCGCGCAGCTGCTCGACGAGGGAGACCACCAGCTCCGCCGGGTTCTCCGGAAGCTCGACGAAGTCGGCCTTCGCGGAGTAGTCCGCGGCGGCGATGCCCGCGCGGCGGCCGAAGACGTTGATGTCCAGGAGCGAGTTGGTGCCCAGGCGGTTGGCGCCGTGCACCGACACGCAGGCGACCTCGCCGGCCGCGTACAGACCCGGGACGACCGTCGTGTTGTCCGCGAGGACCTCGCCCTCGACGTTCGTCGGGATGCCGCCCATGGCGTAGTGCGCGGTGGGCTGGATCGGGATCGGGTCCGTGTACGGCTCGATGCCCAGGTACGTCCGCGCGAACTCCGTGATGTCGGGCAGCTTGGCGTCGAGCTGCTCCGGCGGGAGGTGTGTGAGGTCCAGGTAGACGTGGTCGCCCTCGGGACCGCAGCCGCGGCCCTCGCGGATCTCCGTGTAGATGGAGCGGGAGACGACGTCACGGGACGCGAGGTCCTTCATGACCGGCGCGTACTTCTCCATGAAGCGCTCGCCGTCCTTGTTGCGCAGGATGCCGCCCTCACCGCGGGCGCCCTCCGTGAGCAGGATGCCCATGCGCCAGATGCCGGTCGGGTGGAACTGGAAGAACTCCATGTCCTCCAGCGGCAGTCCGCGGCGGTAGCAGGCCGCCTGGCCGTCACCGGTCAGGGTGTGCGCGTTCGACGTGACCTTGAAGAACTTGCCGGTGCCGCCGGAGGCGTACACGACCGACTTCGCCTGGAAGATGTGGATCTCGCCGGTGGCCAGCTCGTACGCGACGACGCCCGCGCTCTTCTTGACGCCGTCCTCCTCCACGATGAGCTGGTCGAGGACGTAGAACTCGTTGAAGAACTCCACACCCTCCTTGACGCAGTTCTGGTAGAGGGTCTGGAGGATCATGTGGCCCGTGCGGTCCGCGGCGTAGCAGGAGCGGCGCACCGGCGCCTCGCCGTGGTTGCGGGAGTGGCCGCCGAAGCGGCGCTGGTCGATGGTGCCGTCCGGGGTGCGGTTGAACGGCAGGCCCATCTTCTCCAGGTCCAGGACCGCGTCGATGGCCTCCTTCGCGAGGATCTCGGCGGCGTCCTGGTCGACCAGGTAGTCACCGCCCTTGATCGTGTCGAAGGTGTGCCACTCCCAGTTGTCCTCCTCCACGTTGGCGAGCGCGGCGGCCATGCCGCCCTGCGCGGCGCCCGTGTGGGAACGCGTGGGGTAGAGCTTGGTGAGCACGGCGGTGCGGCTGCGCTTCGTCGCCTCGATGGCGGCGCGCATGCCGGCGCCGCCCGCGCCGACGATGACGGTGTCGTACTTGTGGATCTTCATGACGTGGATTACCTCAGCCCCGTGCCTAGCGGATGTTCGGGTCGAAGGTGAAGATCACCAGCGTGCCCAGCAGGATGGTGAACACCGTGGCGGTGTACAGCAGGCCCTTCAGCCACAGCCGCGTGTTCGGGCGCTCCGCGTAGTCGTTGATGACCGTACGCAGGCCGTTCGCGCCGTGCAGCATCGCGAGCCACAGCATCAGCAGGTCCCAGACCTGCCAGAACGGGGACGCCCAGCGGCCCGCGACGAACGCGAAGCCGATCTTGGAGACGCCGCCGTCGAGGACCAGCTGGATCAGCAGGTGGCCGAGGACCAGGACGACGAGGACGACGCCGGACAGACGCATGAACAGCCACGCGGCCATCTCGAAGTTGCCGCGGGTCGAGCGCGGGGTCTTCGACGTGCGCTTGCGCGGGGCCTCGATGACGGGCGCCGGGTGGTCGACGTCGTAGAGCGAGACGCCCTCGACGGGGCCGACGCCGGAGCCGCCGGTCTTCTCTGCGGTCGTGTCAGTGGACATGTCTGGCCTCAGCTCCCGAATACTTCGCGGACGGCGTGGCCGAGGACCGGGTACAGCGCGCCGACCATCAGCACGATCCAGATGCCCATGACGGTCCAGAGCATCTGCTTCTGGTAGCGGGGGCCCTTCGACCAGAAGTCGACGGCGATGACACGCAGGCCGTTGAGCGCGTGGAACAGGATGGCGGCGACGAGGCCGTACTCCAGGAGCGCGACGAGCGGTGTCTTGTAGGTAGCCACGACATCGTCGTACGCCTCCGGGGAGACGCGGACGAGAGCGGTGTCGAGGACATGCACGAACAGGAAGAAGAAGATGAGGACGCCGGTGACTCGGTGAGCCACCCATGACCACATTCCTTCCCGGCCGCGGTACAGCGTTCCAGCCGGCACGGAAGAACCCTCCGGGAGCGGGGATTAGGGGCCGGCCGCCATCTTTTGCCGATTAGACACAGTCTGTCGGACGGGCCCGGCCGGGTACGGTCCACCGGCCGCTCGTCATCGTATCGACGAGTTGTCGGTACGCCCGCCCCGGGTCCTCTGGTGTGATCAAACAGGCAATCAAACTGGTACGTACGGGCTATCGCGGTGGGGTTCGGCGGGCCGCGCCGCAGGCGGAGCGGGCCGCTCCGGGGTGCTGTCCGCCGCGTGTTGCGCCTGGTCGCGGAGCAGCCGGGTGAGGCGGCCGCGGGCCAGGCGGCGCAGTTCCTCGGCGGCCACCGCGCGCTCCTCCTCCGGGTCGTTGCCGAGCCGGCCGCGGATGGAGGCGAGCAGCTGGTCCAGGGCCTCGCTGCGGGGGACGTCGTCCAGGCAGATCACGAAGGCGTGGCCGAACCGGCTCTCGTAGGCGGCGGTGGCGGCGCGCAGGGCGGTGGCCGCGGCCTCGTAGGCGGCGCCCGGGGGGAGCGGGGGCTCCAGGGGCTCGGCGGCCAGGGCCTCGGTGAGGTCGTCGGGGGCCAGGTCGTAGGCCGCCTCGTCGGCTGCGGCGAGCAGGGCGTCCAGGTCGGGGTAGGGCCGGTGGGCGGCGACGCGGTGTGCCCAGTGGCGGCTTCCGCAGCAGGTCATGAGGGCGCGCTCGGCGATGTCCGCTGGGCTTGAGTTCATCGGGTCCAGGGCGTCCGGTATGGCGCGGTGCGGCGGCAGGGGAGCTCCTCGGCGGAGAGCAGCGGGCGACGGGCCGGACCCCGGCACGGGCGTGGGATCCCGGAGCGAGGTCTGGGGCAACGCTAGCGGGGTGGGGGCGGAGGTGTCCGTGGGGCACCCGGAAATCACCCGGATGGGAGAGTTTGGGGGCGTTGGGTGGACGCGCGCCGCCACCGGGGCGGGCTTAGCGTGGAGGTGTGGAGCCGTTGATTCCGTTGATTTCTCCGCGTCGCGCCACCCATGCTGTGCCGGGTGGCGGCGAGAGGGGTGGTCGGCGGTGATGCCACGACGGCTGGCCGTGAGCGCGGGCCTTGTCACGGCGGGGGCCGTGGCCCTCACGGTCGGGTTCTGGCCCGACGGGGGCGGCGGTTCCGGCGGTGGTTCCGGGGACGCGGGCCGGGCGGACGGCAAGGGGGCGGCCTCGTCGGCGGCTCCGCGCGCGCCGGAGCCCACCCCTTCGTACGCCCTGTCCGAGGCGCCCGCCACCATCCCCGCCGTGCGCGCGCACGAACCCGCCCGCGGCCCGGGCTGGCGGCCCGGCGACGGCGGGCGGGTCGTCGTGGGCGACGGCCGCCTCGCCGACGAGGCACGGCTGCTCGCCGGGGAGCTGCGGCTGAAGTACGGGGGCGAGGCCGAGCCGCGCGCGGGTGACGTCCGCCTGGAACTGGCGAAGAACAAGGCCGGGACCCCGAAGGAGGGCGGCGGCGCCGAGTCGTACACCCTCACGGTGAAGGACCGTGTCGTCCGTGTCGCCGCGCCCGCCGAGGCCGGGGTCTTCTACGGCACCCGCACCCTCAAGCAGGAGGTCGCCGACGGCGGCACCGCCCCGGAGGGCGTCGTGCGGGACGAGCCCGCCAAGCCGCGCCGCGGCTTCATGATCGACATCGCCCGCAAGCACTTCTCCGCCGGCTGGATCGAGGACCGGATCCGCGAGCTCGGCGACCTCAAGTACAACGAGATAGGTCTGCACTTCTCCGACGACCAGGCGTTCCGCATCGCCTCCGACTCGCACCCCGAGGTCGTCTCCGCCGACCACCTCACCAAGGACCAGGTCCGCCGCATCGTCGACCTCGCGGCCGACCGGCACATGACCGTCGTACCGGAGATCGACTCGCCCGGGCATCTCGGCGCCGTCATAGCCGCCCACCCCGACCTGCAACTGCGCGACAGCGGCGGGGCGGCCACGCGCGGCGCCGTCGACATCTCGAAGCCGAAGGCCGCCGAGATCGTCGACGACCTGCTGCGCGAGTACGACGAGCTGTTCCCCGGAGCACGCTGGCACCTCGGCGCCGACGAGTACCAGGCGCTGACCGTGCGCGACCCCGAGACGTCCTTCCCCCAGCTCGCGGCCGCCGCCCGGGACCGCCTGGGCTCCGGGGCCCGCGTCCAGGACCTGGCGACGGCGTGGCTGAACGACCGCGCGAAGGCGGTCGGGCCCGGCCGGGAGGTGCGGGCCTGGAACGACGGGTTCTTCCGCGGCGGCGTCACGAGCGTGGACGACCGCGTCGAGGTCGCTTACTGGACCGGCAAGGAGATCGGCGCGCGCGAGCCCGTCGAGTACCTGCGCGACGGCCGCGAGGTCGTCAACTACAACGACGAGTACCTCTACTACGTCCTCGGCCAGCCCAACGACTTCCGCTACCCCACGGGCCAGCGCATCTACGAGCAGTGGACCCCGCTGGTGCTGCGCGGCACCCAGCCGGTCCCCGCGTCGTACGACCGCCAGATCCTCGGCGCCACCTTCGCCGTCTGGTGCGACCTCGCGGGGTCGCAGACGCAGGAGGAGGTGGCCCGCGGCATCCGCATGCCGCTGCGGGCGACGGCACAGAAGCTGTGGGACGAGCGGGATCCTGCGCGGTCGTGGCAGGAGTTCGTCGGGCTGGCGGGACGAATCGGGTAAGTTCGCAGGTCGCGCCGTGCCTGTACCCGGGGAGGGGAGAGGGCGGCGCTGTCTTCTGTCACGCGTCCCAACCCGTGGGGGTCACTCCGTCATGTCGTACACGCCGCCGACCATGCCCGTCGCGCCGCCGCCCCCGCCGCCCGCCGCCGGGCCCGCCGCCTGGCTGAAGTCGCCCGTCGGCCTGGCCCGCGCCACCATGGCCCTGCTCGGCGTCGGCATGGCCGTCGACGTGTTCTCGCTGGTGGCGGGCGTCGGCGTCTTCGACGTCGTCAGCGACCTGATCGACAACGGCTGGAGCGCCGGCGCGGAGGACCGGGCCGACCGCGCCGACTCGCTCTACGGCCTGTCCGGCGTGCTGCAGGCGGTGGGCATGCTCGCCACCGCCGTCGTCTTCATCTGCTGGTTCCGCCGGGTGCGGGTCAACGCCGAGGTGTTCGCCCCCGACGGGCACACCAAGGCGCGCGGCTGGGCCGTGGGCGGCTGGTTCGTGCCGGTCGTGAACCTCTGGTTCCCGCGCCGGATCGCCGCCGACATCTGGGACGCGAGCGCTCCCGCGACGCCGGACGCCCCGCTCGCCGGGCCGCCGCAGCCGGCGGGCTGGGAGGTGCAGCCGAAGCGGACGCTGCTCAACGCCTGGTGGACGCTGTGGCTCTGCACCGGGATCTTCGGGCAGATCGCGTCGCGCCAGTACGCGAACGCCGAGGAGCCCGAGGCGATCAAGCGGGCCGTCGTGTCGCTGATGGCCTCCGACGTCCTGAACATCGCCGCGGCCGTCGTCGCGATCCTCTTCGTACGCCGCCTCACGGCGATGCAGGACGCGAAGGCGCGGACCGGGCCGGGCACGCACGCCTAGGGCGTGTCCGATGGGTCGGCGTGCACGCCCAGGGCTGCCCGCGGTACGCGCGGATCATCCGCAAGTGCTGTGTTCGAACCGTGCTTTCGGCGTGCTTTCGGTGGCGCACGCATCCGCCCTGTGGTGTATTCGGCGGCACGTGGGAAAGCACGCACGAAGGCACGGTTCGAGCACAACGGGGGCACGGAGATGGGCTACTGGGGGTACTACGTCGTGGGCCGGAGCGCGCGGCCGCTCGGGGAGTTCGCGGCGGTGGCGGGCGCACGGGACAGACTCACGCTCCTTGAGCGGCGGCCGGACGGATGGCAGGTCTGGGAGTGCCCGTCCGACGGCACCGTCGACGTCGGCAACATGAACACGCTCGCCCGCGAGACCGAGGCGCCCGCGCTCTTCGGCTACGTCCTGGACAGCGACTGCGTGGTCGTCGAGGCCGCGGCGCCGGAGAGCGGCGCGTGGACGACGTGTCTGGCCCGCGACGCGATGGCCGACTACCTCGGCGACGAGGGACTGACCGTGGAGGACTACTTCCTGGAGCCGCGCGACGCCGCCGAGCGCGCCGTCGCCTGGGCCGCCGAGTCCGGCAGGACGGCGCGGTCCGCGGCGCTCCTCGACGTCCTCACCGCCGACCCCGAACCGTCCGCGGAGGAACTCTTCTTCCGCTTCCTCGACCGGCTCGGGGTGCTGCCGCAGTAGCGTCGAATTCCGGCCGCCGTGGCGTGACAGTGACGTTCCCGAGGGCCCGGGCGCAGTAAGGGCAGTGGGGCATGCGGAGGTGCCCAGTCCGCGACGGGAGACGGCGTACGCCATGAGTACGAGCCCTTTGTCCAGTTCCGACCTGGGCGATCTGATCGCCCGGGCCGACGAGACCGCCCTCGCCGCGAGCGGACTCGGCTGCCTCGACCGCTGCCTGCCGCTGCTCGACGGCGCCGACCAGGCCCTCAGACCCCTGTGGGTGAGCCTGGCGGACGACACGGCGTGGGCGGGGGCGCTGGCGGAGGTACGGGAGGCGCTCGGCGCCGGGCCGGGGCCCGACGCGGCCCCCGGCACCGCCGAAGCCGCCGCCCTCGCCCGGCGGATGCTCGACGCCGTCCCCGCCGCCCGCTCGGCCGACTCCCTGCGCTCCTGGGCCGACGCCTGCTCGGCGGCCGCGCTCCGGATCCACCGGCTCCTGGACGGCGGGGACGAGGGCGTGTCCCCGCTGGTGTCCGCCGAACTCCGGCGCCAGGTACGGGTCCTGGAACTCCTGGGCGGCACGAGCGGCACCGGCGGCGGCCTGCGCCAGGTCCTAGACGTGTCGACCGAGGGGCGACGGGTGCTGCGCGCGGTGGTGTCGAGGTCGCGGAGGTCCGGGGTGGCACCGGGGTAAGTGGGCGTGACGAGTCCGCTGCGGCAGGAAGCGCCCTGAAGGGGCGCGGGGAACTGCGCGACCAGCCCCCACCGGCCCGCAGAATAAGCACACCGCACATCCGCGAAGCGCTTCGCGCTAAGGCGACAGCACCTCGCCCAGGTGCGCCTTCTCCGGCGTCCCCAACTGCGCCCTCCCGTAATACACCCCGCTCTTAAGCGGGACACCCCCCGACCCGTCGGTGTCCAGTTGCAGCACGGTCCCCGCACCCGAGTCCTCCCCGTCCGCGCCGACCGCGAGGTCGGCCCGGCCGTCGCCGTCGAAGTCGGCCAGGGTGACCGCCGAGCCGAGGCGGTCGCCGGACTCCGTGGCGCCGGGGACGTCCGGCTCGTCCTGGCTGACGGCGAGCGCGCCCGCGCCGGTGAGACCCGACCGGGTCCCCTTGAAGAGCAGCGAAGTACCCGCGTCCGTACGGGACTTCCCCGCACGCGTGATGTCCTCGCCGGGGGCACCGGCCAGGACGTCCGCGTACCCGTCCTTGTCGACGTCGCCCACCGCCACCGACCAGCCGAGCGCGTCCCCCGCCTCGGCCGCCCCCGGCACGCCGGGGCTCGCCTGGTGGACGGTCGTCGCGCCGGCGGAGGAGAGACCCGACGCCGAACCGGGCACGACGGTCACCTGGCCGCCCGCGTGCGCGCCCGACTCGGAGGTGTACGGCTGGCCGACGACGAGGTCGGCCCGGCCGTCGCCGGTCACATCACCCGCGGCGACCGACCGGCCGCCCCTGACGGACAGCGTGCCCACCCGGCTCAGGCCCGAGCGGGTGCCCTTGAACCAGACGACCTTGCCCTGGCCGGCCGCGTCCCGGTAGGTGAGGGCCACGTCGGCGTACTTGTCGCCGTTGAAGTCGCCGGACGCGGCGTCCGCGTACGCGATGGCGCCGTCGCCGGACGTGACCGTGCCCGCCGTCTCGTGGCCCGCCGAGAAGCGGGCCGCCCAGCTGCCGCCCGTGCCCGTGGCGGCGGCGAACACGTCCGCCTTGCCGTCGGCGTTGAAGTCGCCGGCCGCGACCGCCGAGCCGAACTGCGCGCCGCCGTAGGCGAAGTCCTCGGAGAGCTGCATGTCCGTGCCGGAGGTGAACTCCGGGCCGTACAGCATCGTCACCGCGCCGCGGTCCTTGTGCGACGTGTCGTCCTCGCCCGGCGCGCCGATCACGAGGTCCGCGTTGCCGTCGCCGTCGATGTCGCCCCACGCCGTGGCCGCGCCCCAGCGGTCACCGGACTCGCTCACGCCGGGTACGCCCGTACTGGACTGCGTGAGCGTCTTCTTCCCGGCGGCGGCCGGACCGCCCGCGCCGCCCGGTACGACGGTCACGGACCCCTTGGACCCGGACGCGCGCGGCGTGGCCGCGACGAGGTCCGCGGTGCCGTCGCGGTCGAAGTCGGCGGTGGGTGCCGCCGGGTCGCCGTCGGCCGCGTACGCCGCCGTGGCCGTCGGGAGCGCCACGGCTCCGGTGCCGCCGAGCACGACGGCACCCATGGCCAGCCACGCCCGGCGGTGCGCCTTTCGCAGGCTCAAATGCCCCAACCCCTCTGGTCGAACGGTGAGTTCCGTGAACCCATTTGAACATCGGTGAACCTCTGGTGAATCAACGAGCTCGGGGGACGGTCGACGAGGCCGAAGGGTTGTACGGGGCCGGGGGATTTCTCGCGTGACGTTTCCCGCAGCGCGCGGATGTGACAACGGGACGGGCCGCCGCGCAGGGTTCATTGAAGAGGTTCATGAGAAACGCATGAGAACGCGTGCGACACCGCGCCGCGAGGGCGCGCGGACCGGGAAGGCCGGCGGAGACGGGTGGGGACTGTGGGGCTGAGGGCGGCACTCGCGACTCGGGGCGGCACGCGCCGCGGATGGCTGCGGGGTGCGGCGGCCGTGCTCGCGGCCGGTTCGCTGGCGTCCGTGCTGACGGCCTGCGGCAGCGAGGACAGGCCGGTGCGGCTCAGCGGCGGTACGTTCACCGAGCGGCTGCCCGCGGACCGGGCGCGCGGCGAGCGGCTCGCGGCCGAGGGCATGGACCTGCTCAGGTCGGCGGACTCGCTGCGCGTCGACGTCGAGATGACCGCGGACTCCACGGAGGACGGCCCCGGCGGGAGGCACCAGGAGGTCGCCCTCCACCTGGACCGGAACAGCAACTGCACGGGCACGTTCGACGCGGGCCCCGGGCAGCGCGGCGACCTGATCATGATCGCGGGCGGCGCCGCGTACATACGGTTCACGGACGAGTCGCTGGAGACGATCCGGGAGATGGCCCAGGCGCGCGGCCCGGCGGTGGCGGCGAGGGTCGAGGAGCGGATCGCGCTCGTCAAGGGCAAGTACCTGAAGGTCCCGGCGGGCGACGGCAGCTCGGGCCGGCCGATGATGCCGGGCGCGCAGTGCGACCTCGACGAGATGCTCGGCAAGCTGGACGACGCCGGCGACGACGGCTTCGAGGGGCAGATACAGGCCCGCCCCGCGACGTACCGCTACGGCAAGCACGTCATACCGCTCGTCGAGCCGAAGGCCGACGGCGCCCTCGAGACCAACGCCATATACGTCGCCGCCGAGGGCAAGCCCTACATCACCGCCTTCTCCTTGGAGGAGAACGGCAAGCGGATGACGATGCGGATGTCCGACTACGGCAAGCCCGTGGAGGCCCACGCCCCGCCGGCGGCCCAGACCATCGACGCGAGCGAGCTCGGCGGCGGCCCCGCGGGGGCGGACCTCTTCGAGGTCTGACCCGCGCCGCCGGAGGTCTCAGTCGGTACCGGCCGGGGCCCGTAGCTCGGCCCTGTACCCGCCCTCCGGAGTGGGCTCGGCGGTGAAGGTGCCGTGGAGCAGTTCGGCGCGTTCGCGCAGGCCGATCAGGCCCTGGCGGGAGCTGGGCAGGGCGACGGCAGGGCGGGTGGGCGCCGTGTTGGTGACGATCACGCCGAAGTGGTGGGCGTCGTGCCACAGGAGTACCGCGGCGCGGGCGCCGGGGGCGTGCTTGCGCACGTTGGTGAGGGCTTCCTGGATCGTGCGGTAGACGGTGCGTTGGGCGGTCGTGCTGATGTCGGCCGGGAGCTCGCCGGTCAGGATTGCCTCGATGCCGCTGTTGGCGATCAGTTGCTGGAGGTCGGCGAGGGTGGGCTGGGGGGTGAGTTCGGTTTCCTTGCCGCCGGAGGCGCGGAGCAGGGTGACCATGTGGCGGAGCTCGTCGAGGGTGTTCACGCTCAGGGAGCGGATGGTGCGGGCGGCCTCGCGGGCGTCGGGTTCCTTGGCGGCGACCTGCAGCGCCCCGGCCTGCACGGCGATGAGGCTGACCTGGTGGGAGACGACGTCGTGCATCTCGCGGGCCAGCTGGGCGCGTTCGCGGGCGAGGACGGCCTGGGAGTACAGCGCGCGTTCGTGTTCGCGGGCCTCCTCGACCTCGGCGAGCTGGCGTTCCACGTCGTGCCCGGCCTGCACGAGCTGGCCGCACAGGACCGGGGCGAAGGCCGTGGCCAGCGTGTACACGAACAGGATGAGCGTCCAGGTCCGGTCGGTGGAGAACGTGTCGGACAGGGGCCAGGAGAGGGTGCCCGCCGCCGCGTTCAGCATGGCGCAGCCGGCCAGCAGCGGGCGGTTGCGGGTGGCCACGGCCAGCGTGTACAGGGCGGTGAACGGGGCGACCACCACCTCCATGAAGAGGCTCATCGGCAGCGTCAGCAGGAAGACGGTCAGCGGGAAGCGCCTGCGCAGGAACAGGCCCGCGCAGCCGATGACGGCGCAGACCAGCACGAGGGGGGTCAGCTCGCCGAAGAGGTTGAGCCAGGCGTCGAGCACGGCGAGCGCCACCAGGCCCGCGTCGACGGCCCGGGGCGGCACGCGGCGCAACAGCGCCCGGGCCGAGCTCATCGCCCGTTGCCCCGTGCCGTGTTGTCGCGGGTGTCGCGAATGTCGCGGTCGTCGCCGCTGTCGCCGAGGAGTCCGGCTCGCTCCGCCAGCAGTGCCGCCTGGACACGGCTGGAGACCCGCAGCTTGGTCAGGATCGAGCTGACGTGGTCCTTGACGGTGCCCGCGCTCAGATGGACGCGGGCGCCGATGTCGGCGTTGGACAGCCCCTCCGCGATCAGGACGAGGACGTCGCGTTCCCGGCCGCTGAGCAGACGCACCCGCGCCGCGTCCGCGTCCTGGGGCGCGCCCGCCCCCGGGTGGCTGCGCAGCAGGGCCCGCGAGGCTTTCGGCGACATCACCACCCCGCCGGCGGCCAAGGTGCGTACCAGCTGGGCGAGTTGTTCGGGCTCGGTGTCCTTGAGGAGGAAGCCGGCCGCCCCTGAGCGCAGTGCGGTCAGAATGTACTCGTCGGTGTCGAAGGTGGTCAGCATGGCCACGTACGGTGGCGCGGGCAGTGTCTGGATGTGCCGCAGTACGGTCAGACCGTCCACGTCGGGCATGCGGATGTCGAGGAGCACGACGTCCGGGTCCTCGCGGCGGATCACGTCGGCGGCCTGTGCTCCTTCCGCGGTCGCCACGACCTGGATGCCGTCGGACGCGTTCAGGATCAGTTCGAACCCGGACCGCACCAGGGCCTCGTCGTCCACCACCACTACCCGGATCACCGGCGCCGCCTCGCACTCGTCTGCCCTGTTTCGGTTCCCGGCGACCCCGTACACCGCCGCCCGTCAGGGCATTCAAGCGCTCGTACGGTGATCGCCCGCTGTCGACACTACGTCCGGTGGGTGGCCGTGCTCATGTGGGGCGCCCCGCCGGGGTCAGGAGCTGGGTCGCGGCGAGCCGCGCGTACAGCTCGTCCTCGGCCACCAGCTCCTCATGGGTGCCCACCGCGCGGACCGTGCCCGCGTCCATGACGACGATGCGGTCGGCGTCCGTCACCGTCGACAGGCGGTGGGCCACCACAAGGACGGTGGTCGTAGCGGCCGTCTCGGCGACGACGTCCCGCAGCGCCAGCTCGTTGACGGCGTCGAGCTGCGAGGTCGCCTCGTCCAGGAGCAGCAGCCGGGGCCCCCGCAGCAGCGCGCGGGCGATCGCGACGCGCTGGCGCTCGCCGCCGGACAGGGTCGAGCCGCGGTGGCCGACCAGGGTGTCCAGGCCGTGCGGGAGACGGTCGACGAGGGTGTCGAGCCTGGTCCGGGCGAGGGCGGCGCGGATGTCGTCGTCCGTCGCTGCGGGCGCGGCGAGGACCAGGTTCTCCCGCAGCGTGCCGGCGAGCACCGGCGCGTCCTGCTCGACGTACCCGATGACGGACCGCAATTCGGCCAGCGGCCACTGGCGTACGTCCTTGCCGTCGACCAGGATCCGGCCGCCACTCGCCTCGTAGAACCGCTCGATGAGCGTGAAGAGCGTCGACTTGCCCGCTCCAGAGGGGCCGACGAAGGCCGTCATCCCGGCGCCCGGCACCTCGAAGTCCACCCGCTGGTGGATGTACGGCAGCTCGGGCCGGTAGCGGAAGGACACGTCCTCGAAGCGGACCGACGCCGGGCGCCCGGCGCCTCCCGCCGCCCGGGGCCGCACCGGCCGGCCCTCGCCCGACGGCTCCGTAGGCAGGCGGTCCACCCGCGTGATCCGGGAGATCGCGGCCGCGCCCTCCTGATAGCTGGAGACGGCCTCGACCAGCCTGTACACCGGCTCCATCAGGTAGAAGAGGTACAGCAGGAAGGCGATGAGCGTGGAGACGGGGATCTCCCCGGACGCCACCCGCGCCCCGCCGACCCCGAGCACCGCGAGGAACGCCAGCTGGACCGCGAGGTTGTCCGTCGAACCCGCCACGGCCTCCCACTTCGCGCTCCGCACGCCGTGGCGCCACGCCCGCCGGGCCGACTCCTCGACGCGAGCGGTCTCCCGCTCCTCGGCGCCGGAAGCCTTCACCGTGCGGAACGCGCCGAAGACCCGCTCCAGGTCGGTGGACATCTCCCCGACCGCGGCCTGCGAGCGCTCGGTGGCCTGCCCGATCTTCGGCATCACCAGGGCGATGCCGGCGCCGACGACCGCGACCACGCAGAGCGTGACGCCGAGCAGGACGGCGTCCAGGAACGCCATCACCACGACCGCCGCGACCAGCGTGACCGTCCCGGTCGCGGCGTTGACCACCGCCTGGGTGCTGACCGCCCGCAGCAGCGTGGTGTCCGAGGTCACCCGGGACATCAGATCGCCCGGCTGCATCCGGTCCATCTCGGTGAGCCGCAGCCGCAGCAGCCGGCCGATGAGGCCCCGGCGAGCGGCCAGGACCACCGACTCCGCCGTCCGCTCCAGCACATAGGCGCCGAACGCCTCGGCCACCGTGCTCAGCAGCACCAGCACGGTCAGGGCCAGCAGGATGCCGGCGATCGTGTCACCGGACGAGAGCCGGTCGACCAGCACCTTCGTGGCCAGCGGCTGGAGCAGCCCGCCGGCGGCTCCTGCCAGCGCCAACAGCAGGCCGAGTGCGACGGCCCACCGGTGGGGGCGGACGTATCCGTACAGGGCCTTGAGCGTCTCGCGGGCGCGGGGGGAGTCGGCACCCGTCGCCTCCGGGGCGGATGCGGTGTTCACAGGGTTCCTCTTCTACGTGGCTGCCGCCGCGGCAGGGCGCACCGTCTCAGCGGTCGCAGCACGCGGGTGTCGGGCCACCAGCCTGGAGACCGGACATTTCTCCGGCCATCCGGCGATCGTCGGGTTCACCCCCGCCGAGTGGCTGGAGGCGCGGGGGGCTCCGTAGCGGGCCGCCGCCGCGGGGGTGCGGCCGCCCTGCCGGCCGTGGGGGAGGAGGGCTGCTGTCAGGCGGCGTGGCCGAGCGCGAGGGCGGCGATGACCGGTGCCAGGTAGAGCACGGGGAAGGCGACGGTCTTGTACGAGCGGGCCCGCAGCACCGTGACGACCGCGCCGCCGAAGTACAGCACCAGGCCGATCCCGGCGGCCACGCCGATCGCGGGTATCGCGAGGCCGACGAGCAGGCCGAGGGCGCCGGCGGTCTTGGCCAGGCCGAGCAGGGTCCACCACGACTGCGGGATGCCGTACTGGGTCAGCGGCTCGGTGACGAACGCGGCCCTGCGCAGCAGGGAGAAGCCGGAGAAGGCGACCCAGGCGGCGGTGAGCACGGTGACGACGACGGCGGTGGTGGACATGGGGACTCCTCGGGGACAAGGGAGCGGATCGGGCGCTTGCGGCGGCGGCCCTCCAGCCTCGCTGGGGTCGCCGTCATGGGTCTGACGCGCCGGCGCCGGAAGATGTGACAGGCCAACGCCGCGGTACCCCCGCGGCCCGGTGCGTCGGCGTGCTCCTGGGGCCTGCCCGCCTGGCCATGCGCCCCGTCACCTCACAGCAACGAGACGGCCACAGTGGCAGCGATGGCCGCCGCCGGGTTGAAGCCCGACTCCCGGTTGAAGTGCGAGGGCACGCCCCGCCATGCCTGCAGCGTGTTCCCGGCGACCTCCCCCCCCGCGTTCGGTGATCACCACCACCCTTGCGCCACCGGGCCGCCGAGAGGGATCAGTGCGTGCCGTCGCCGTAACCCCCCGGCAGCCGCCGTCCGTTCGGCGACCCGGCGCGGGACGGGTCAGTCCGACATCGCGACAAGGACACGGCGGTCGCCGGTGAACGGGCGGCGGCCGTGTGCGAGCAGCACATTGTCGATCAGGAGGAGGTCGCCGGTGCGCCAGTCGACATTGACGGCGTGCTCCAGGCCGCGGTCGCGGATCTGCGCGACGTACGCGGCGGGTATGGGGCTGCCGTCGGCGAGGGTCACGTTCTGCGGCAGTTCGTTCTCGGGCAGGAGCTGGGCGAGGGCGGCGGCGGCGTCGTCGCCGAGGCCGGCCGGGTGCCACTGATCGGCCTGGTTGAACCAGACCTCCGTGCCGGTGACCGGGTGCCGGGTGGTGGCGGGGCGGAGCGAGGTGATGCGGATGCCGCCGTCGCCCTTCCACTCCCACTGCGCGCCGGTCGGTTCGAGGAAGGCCTCGACGTCCTTGCGGTCGGTGGTCTCGAAAGTGTCCTGCCAGCTCTTGCCGAGGCCGTAGCCGTCGTGCAGGTTCTGCAGGTAGCGCACACCGTCCGCGAATGCCTCGCGGACCTCGTCGTCCAGGGAGTTCAGCCACAGCGCGGCGTCGACGACGGGGGTGGCGCCGCCGCCGCCGGGCTGGATCTGGCAGTAGAAGGCGAGGCGGGCCGGCCAGGCGTGGGCGTAGCTCATCTCGTTGTGCATCGAGATGGTGAACTCCTGCGGGTACTCCGTGGAGGTGTAGACGTTGCTGCCGACCTTGGTGCGGGGGGAGTTGCCGTGCACGTAGGCGAGGCGGTTGGGCAGCAGCAGGTCAAGGATCTCGTCCAGGCGCTCCGGGGTGACGCCGAAGCCGCGGAAGACCAGGCCTTTCTCCTGGGTGAGCAGCCGGGTCAGCTCGTCGCCGCCCATCTCTTTGAGGCGGGCGACGAGTTCGTCCTCGTCTCCGGCGCCCTCGGCCTTGAGGTCCAGTGGTGTCCAGCTGGTGTCGGGGTTCGTCATGGGCTCATGCCTCCAGGTCCTGGGTGCGGTCGGCGGCCGGTGCGGCCGCTCGCTCGACGGGGGGAGAAGTGGTGGCCCGCGCCTCGCCGTACGGGCCCCGGCCGCACGCTTCAGACACGGGTGACTCCGCGCGGCTCGCCCAGTACCTCGGCCTGCTGGAGGATCGCCTGGTGCAGTCGGCACATGGAGCGGCCGGGCTCCACCCCCAGACCGTCGGTGAGCCGCCGCCGGGCCGTCTGGAAGGCGGCCAGCGCCTCCGACTGCCGGCCTTCGCGGTACAGCGCGAGCATGAACAGCTCGGTGAGGCGCTCGCGTTCGATGTGCTGCTCCGCCAGCTGCCGCAGCTCGGGGATGGCGACGCGTCCGAGGCCTGCGGAGAGCTGGAACTCCGTCAGGTCCTCATAGACGGTGAGTCTTCGCTCCTCGAGGTCCGCGGCACTGATCCGGCAGCGTGCTCCGTCCCGTGCCTCCATCAGCGCCGGCCCGCGCCACAGGCTCAGTGCCTCGGTCAGCAGCCGGCAGGCGGCGACGGGGTCGCTCATGCCCAGTTCGTGGCCGGCGTCGGCCAGCGAGGTGAAGCGGACCACGTCCACGGCGTCGGGGGGTACGTCCAGGAGATAACCGCTGCGGGTGGTGCACAGCCTCTTGCCGCCATCGGGGCTGACTTCCGATATCGCCCGCCGGATGCGAACGATGTGTGCGTGTAAGGCATTTCGTGCATTGGCCATGCTCTGGCCCGCCCAGAGTTCGTCGATGAACTGGTCGAACGGAATGGCCCTGCCCGGGGACAACGCCAGGAGCGCAAGCACCCCTCCGGCCCGCCTGGAAGTCATCGCACGCTTCTTCTCGGCGTTCACTATCTCCAGCGGCCCCAGCACCCTGAACTGCACGATTTCCCCTCCCGATTCGATCGAGTGATCGAATGAATTCTGCCTGCTGATGGGGCGATCATGGGCATACCATCTGCGCCACGCACGGCGGCTCATTTGGTATGGGGGCAGGCGCAGGCCGCCTGACCAGCACCGCAGCCGCGGATGCCGGGGTACGCGTGATCATCTTCCGGGCGGGGTCCGCCGTCCGCGGGGACGGATCTGGGCACTCTCCGGCCATATCTGACGGCCCAGTCAACCTTCCCGGCCGAACGCCGGCCAAGGCGGCGCACCGCGGCCTTTCATCGACAACTGAAAGTCGTGGCCTGGCGCGATCCGCTCGCCTAGGGTCCATTTCCGGATAACGAGTCCACCCGATGTCACATGACGCAAAACCTGGACCAGGCCCGGCCGCACGCCCCCTCCGAAGAAACTTCCAGAGACCGGCCCCTGCCCCCGTACCCGCGTATTCTGTCCGACTCCCGAGGCGGAAACCGAAGACATGACCGATCACGAAACCCTGCCGGCCGAAGAGGTCGAACCCGACGAGTTCCGCGACATGATGAGCGGCTTCCCCTCAGGCGTCTCGGTGGTGACCGCCATCGGTCAGGACGGCCTGCCGCGCGGTATGACCTGCTCCTCGGTGTGCAGCGTCTCGCTGGCACCCCCGACGCTCGTCGCCTGTCTGCGGCACGGAAGCCCGACACTGGAGGCGGTCCTCGCCGGCGGGCGCTTCGCGCTCAACCTGCTGCACTCCCGCGCCGAGTCCGTCGCGGTCCTGTTCGCCTCCGGCGATCCCCGGCGGTTCGACATGACACCGTGGCACTCCGGCCCCACGGCGGGCGGCCCCCACCTGATACGTGACGCGCACTCGATCGCGGACTGCACGGTGACGGTCACACAGCGGGTGGGCGACCACGTCGCGGTCTTCGGCCGTACCCGGCTGATCACCCGTCACCAGCAGCACTCGCCCCTGCTGTACGGCCTGCGCGAGTTCCGCCCCTGGGCAGCCACCTGATCCGGCCGGCCGCGCCGATGAGGCCGCTTCGGCGCCGGCCCATCAGTGCTCAATCAGCTTGGTGTCAGGCGGCCTTGAGAGAGTCCTCGCAGAGGGCCGACCTGTACTGACACCGCCTTGTGGCCCGGAGCGATGCCCCCGCCCCGGCCTCTCGACGACTGCGACGGCGTGTGACAGACCGGCAGCCCCCCTGGCAGCAGCCACCGCGGGTCGGCCGGTGGACACACCGCCCCTTCCACGCGCCGTCGAGAGGCAGGTTCATGCAGAGGATCCACTTCGGCAGCAAGGACCTGCTTCGGGTCAGCCTCAGAGCCACGGCCGGGCCGGCCGTCGAAACCGCGCTCGCCCAGCGCCAACTCGCCACGGGCAGCGGCTCCTGCCCCGCCGCGTGGCGGCAGTACGCCGCCGCCGTCCTCCCGGCGCAGGCGGCCACGGCGCCCGCCGCCCTTCCGCCCGAGGACCCGCGGATCCCTGCCGGGACGGGCCTGTCCGGCGACGGCCTGCTGCCGCAGGTGTGGCGTCGGGCCGTCGAGCCTTGCTGGGACCGGCTGGTGGGCCACCTGCAAGCGGAGTGCGACGCCCGCGGGCGCATCGCGATGTCGGGCGGCGTGCAACAGCTGCTGGCGACGCTGCATCCGAGGATCGGCTGGCGCGACGCCGTGCTGACCCTGCCCGGCGGCCCGGACAAGGACATCCGCCTGGGCGGGCGCGGCCTGGTGCTCTGCCCGTCCGTGTTCCTCAGCCACCGGCCCGGGATGATCGTCGGTCCGCGCCCGCACGACGACCATGTGCTCCTCGTCTTCGCCGTACCGCTGGATGCCCGCGGTGCCGAGAGGATCTGGGGGGCACCGCCGCGAGAGCAACGCTCCTCGCTGAACGCGCTGGTGGGACGCACCCGCGCCGCGGCACTGCGGGTCCTGCGGGTGGGCTGCTCCACCAGTCAGCTGGCCACCCGGCTCGGCATCTCCGCGGCCGGGGCGAGCCAGCACGCCTCGGTGCTGCGCGAGGCCGGGCTGATCACCACGCGCCGCGTCCGCAACAAGGTGCTGCACACAGCGACACCTCTGGGCATCGCCCTGCTCGACGGACACGGCTTCGGCCCGCCCCCAAGGGCCCTCCCGTCGGCCCCGCTCGGCGTCGCCCCCGCACGCGGCACCCTGCGGCCCGAAGCCGCGGGCGCGGCCGGGCCGCACGCCCCTGTCCCGGC
>NZ_AOPZ01000064.1 GCF_000414115.1 Streptomyces aurantiacus JA 4570 | reverse complement strand
CTCCCGGACGCGGGCCGCGACGGTGCCCGCGCCGCCGCTCGGCAGCGGGCCGCCGCGCTCCCCGGCGCCCTCGGCGAGGGCCTCCAGGACGGTGTCGAGCAACGGCCGCAGGGCTTGGGGGCCCCGGGGGCCTCCGGCGAGGGGCGGCGGGCTGCTCATGGCGGTGTCCTCCGGATACGCGAGCGGAGCCACCAGCATGTCGGCGCGCCGCCCGACTCGCCCGAATTGCCCAACGAACGCGACCCGAAAGGGGTATTGAGAGGCAGGGGGTTTGTGGTGAGGCGGGGGGCGGTGGTACTGGACCTCAGAACACCGGCGCGCCCGCCCGCGTCACCCGCCAGCCCACCGACGCGAACCGAGCCGGATCCACCGTCCCCTCCGCCTTCACCCACGAAATGATCGTGTTGCGGATCTCGTCGGAATTCGCCCACAACTGCCTGGCACCCGCCACATGCGGGAAATTCCCGCCGCCGCTCGCCCGGTAGTTGTTCACCGCGAGCACGAACTCCGCCTTCGGGTCCAGATCCTTGCCGTCGAACCGCAGATTCACAATCCGGGAACCAGCCGGCTGCGCGATGTCGATGTCGTACGTCACCCCGTACAACGCGTCGTAGTTGTAATCCGGAATACCGTCCGCGTTCGTCAGCTTCGCCGGGTCCACCGGCGCGTCCGGCGCCGTCCGCGCGTAATAGCGCGCCGAGAACTCCAGATAGTCCTTCAGCTGCGCACCCGTGATCAGCCGCGCCTCAAGGGTGTTCTCGAACGGATACAGGCCCGCCGCGTCCCGGATCGTCACCTCGCCCGCCGGAATCTTCGCCGTGCGCGAGAAACAGGAAGCCTGGGACAGCACGGGCAGCTTCGCATGCGCCCCGCCCGCCAGCGCCGCCTTCACCGTCTCCGCCTGCACATGATTGATCAGATCGATGATCGCGACATCCTTGTACGGGCCTTCGGCCGTACTCATCGCCGCCGTCGACGTGCCGATGACCTGGTTCACGTACGCCACGACCTTCTTGTGCTCGTCCGCGAGCAGCCGCGTGATCTTCCGGTCCTCCGCCACCGCGTTCGAGTTCAGGACCTTCGCGCCGGCCTTCGCCACCCGCCAGCGCCCCTTCGACCACACCAGGTCGAAGTCGAACAGCGTGAGCCGCTGCCCCCACTTCAGCGGCTCGGACAGCACCACCTTCTGCCCCGTCTTCTTGTTCTCGACGAGATACTCCGGAATCTCCGTGTGCGCGTGCCCCACCAGAATCGCGTCGATCCCCGGCACCTGCTCGGCCACCAGCGCCGCCGCGTTCTCGACGTACGGCAGCTGATCCCCGTACGACGACGTACCGCTCGACCCCGAGTGCGCCGACACGATCACCACGTCCGCGCCCATCGAACGCAGCCGCGGCACCCACTTCGCCGCCTGCTCCTCCAGACCCGGGAACGTCATCTTGCCCTGCACGTTCGCCTTGTCCCAGATCGCGATCCCCGGATTCGTCAGACCGAGCACAGCGACCCGCACATCACGGCCGTGCGGCGTACGAAGCCGGTGCATGCTGTACGGCGCGAACGCCGGCCGCATCGTCTTCGCGTCCAGCGCGTTCGCCCCGAGCAGCGGGAAGTCGCACTGCTCCTCGAACTTCCTGAGCACCGGAATGCCGTAATTGAACTCGTGATTGCCCAGCGCAGCCGCGTCATAGCCGATCGCGTTCATCGCCTGCGCCATCGGATGCACCGGGCCGCGCGCGGCGGTGATCGGATCAACCTTCGCGTAGTAGTACGACAGCTGCGTGCCCTGAATCGTGTCGCCCGCGTCGATCAGCAGGGTGTTACGACGGCCCTTCTCCGCGCGGACGGCCGTCACCAGCGTGGAGATCTTCGCCAGGCCCACGTCGTTGTGGTCCTTGTCGTCGAACTCCTTGTCCGTGAAGTAGTCCCAGTTGAAGACATTGCCGTGCAGATCGGTGGTGCCCATCACGGTGAAGGAATAGCGCTTGGGCCGCTTGCCCGGACGGTGCGCCACGGCCGCGCCGGCCGACGGGGCCGCCGCCGCACCGGCCAAGGCCACTCCCGCCCCGGCGACTGCGGACCGCCCCAGGAACTTCCTGCGGTTCAGCGGCATCTCGGCATCCTCCAACACGTAGTACTGCACGGACGAACAGGGGTAACGCGCGTAGATTCTGACCCGTCCGCGCGCCCCGGGACAGACCTGCCAGGTTTCGATCCGATGACTGTCGAGCGCCCGCCCGGGGTGCGACAGTGGCCCCATGACCACCCAAGGAGCCACCCCAGACGTCCCCTACGGCACCCCAGAGGCCCCGCGCCTGGCGGTCCGCGGCGAAGCCCACCTCGAAGTCGACCCCGAGATCGCCCGCATCGGCATCACCGTCAGCGCCCGCGGCAGCGACCGCCGCGACGCCCTCGCCGACCTCACCCGCCGCAACACCGCCGTCATCGACCTCGTCAAGTCCTACGGCGAAGCCGTCGAACACGTCGAGACCGGCGCCTTCTCCATCACCCCCGAACTCACCAAACGCGGCAAGGGCGAACGCGTCCGCACCTACCACGGCCGCGTCCACATCACCGCCGAACTCACCGACTTCACCGCACTCGGCGAACTCACCACCCGCGTCGCCGACCAGGAACTCACCCGCATCGACGGCCCCTGGTGGTCCCTGCGCCCCGACTCACCCGCCCACCGCCGCGCCCGCCAGGAAGCCGTCAAAGAAGCCGTCCAACGCGCCCGCGAATACGCCGAAGCCCTCGGCACCACCCTCGCCGCCCTCGTCGAGATCGCCGACATCGGCGCCGACAACGCCCCCTACCCGCCCTTCGGCGGACCCCCCGCCCCCGGCATGTCCCGCGCCGCCTACGGAGGCGCCCCCGAAGCCGCTCCCGCCCTCGACCTCGAACCCCAGCGCCAGTCCGTCTACGCCCAGGTGAACGCGCGCTTCACCATGGCACCCCCACGACTCTGAACAACGCCTCCCCACCCCGCGAACACACCCAGAAGTGCTCATCGGAGCAAGCCCCCGCACACTTCAACACTTGTCAATAGCCCTTCACGCAAAGGTTGTTGAGTAGTCACGCCCAACCAATTCTCTACCCACCAGTAAGCCCTAGGGTCGAAACCATGCGCCGAGCAAAAATCGTTTGCACCCTGGGACCCGCCACCGACACCTACGACCAGATCAAGGCCCTGGTCGAAGCCGGCATGGACGTGGCACGCTTCAACCTCAGTCACGGCACCTACGCCGACCACGAGGAGCGCTACCAGCGCGTGCGCAAGGCCGCCGACGAACTCGGCCGCAGCGTCGGCATCCTCGCCGACCTTCAAGGCCCGAAGATCCGCCTCGGCCGCTTCCGCGAAGGACCCGTACTGCTTGAACGGGGCGATGAATTCACCATCACCGTCGAACCCGGCGTCGAAGGCGACCGCCAACTCTGCGGCACCACCTACGACGGCCTCGCCGACGACGTCACCCCCGGTGAGCGCATCCTCGTCGACGACGGCAAAGTCACCCTCGAAGTAACCGCCGTCGACGGCCCCCGCGTCACCACCACCGTCGTCGAAGGCGGCATGGTCTCCGACCACAAAGGCCTGAACCTCCCCGGCGTCGCCGTCTCCGTCCCCGCCCTCTCCGACAAGGACGAAGCAGACCTCCGCTGGGCCCTCGGCACCGGCTTCGACGTCATCGCCCTGTCCTTCGTCCGCAACGGACACGACATCGACGACGTCCACCGCATCATGGACGAGGAGAACCGGCGCCTCCCCGTCATCGCCAAGGTCGAAAAACCCCAGGCCGTCGACAACATCGACGACATCGTCGCCGCCTTCGACGGCATCATGGTCGCCCGCGGCGACCTCGGCGTCGAAATGCCCCTGGAACAAGTCCCCATCGTCCAGAAGCGCGCCATCAAACTCGCCCGGCGCAACGCCAAACCCGTCATCGTCGCCACCCAAATGCTCGACTCGATGATCGACAACTCCCGCCCCACCCGCGCCGAAGCCTCCGACGTCGCCAACGCCGTCATCGACGGCACCGACGCCGTCATGCTCTCCGGCGAAACCAGCGTCGGCAAATACCCCATCGAAACCGTCCGCACCATGGGCCGCATCGTCGAAGCCGCAGAGGAAGACATCCTCGCCAAGGGACTGCCCCCGCTCACCGAACGCAACAAACCCCGCACCCAAGGCGGAGCCGTCGCCCGCGCCGCCGCCGACATGGGCGACTTCCTCGGCGCCAAATTCCTCGTCGCCTTCACCCAGTCCGGCGACACCGTCCGACGCCTCTCCCGCTACCGCTCACCCATCCCGCTGCTCGCCTTCACCCCCGACGCGGCCACCCGCTCCCAGCTCAACCTCACCTGGGGCGTCGAAACCTTCCTCGGCCCGCACGTCGAATCCACCGACGCCATGGTCCAGCAGGTCGACGAACAACTCCTGAAGATCGGCCGCTGCCAGAAAGGCGACATCGTCGTCATCACCGCCGGCTCACCCCCCGGCGTCCCCGGCTCCACCAACCTCGTCCGCGTCCACCACATCGGCGAGGACGACACCTCCCAGTAGACGCCACGTACGAGCACGACCGAAGGGCCGCTCCCGCGGGGGGAGCGGCCCTCGGTCATGCCCGGACACGGCCCTACGGCGTGACGATCGCGAAATTCGGATCCGGCTTGTCCACGACGCCGAGCAACGTGCGCAGCAGCGACACATCACCGTCGACCTCGATGCCCCCGAGCCCCTTACCCGCCAACATCGCCAGCAACTGAGGCTTCGTCATCGTCAGCGTCACACCGGCCCCCGGATCGGCCTTCGTATCACTGCGATACGTCAACACCCCATGCCGCAACGTCAGATGCCACGTCTTCCCGAGCGAAGGCAGACACCAGTCCATCGTCAGCCGCACCTCCCACGCCCGCGGACCGTTCACCCGCACCGCCACCGAATCAATCAACTGATCCACATCCAGCGCCAGCAACACATCAGAACTCACCACGGACGTCTCCGCCTCCCTCACCCCCTCACGCAACTCCTGAGCACCCGTGAGATAGAAGTTCCGCCACACCGCGTTCTCACAGCCCCGCCCCAGCCGCGTATACACCCGCGCCAACTCCGCCCTCGCCACCTCGTACTCCGGATCGGCGAACACCACGTGATTCAACAACGTGGCCGCGAACCGCAGATCACCCTCCCGCACGAACGCCCGCGCCCTCGCGACCGCAGCCGTACGACCCCCCAACGCCTTCACATACCGCTTCGCCTCCTCGACCGGCGGATGCTCCCACAAATGCGCCGGATTCCCGTCGAACCAACCCATGTACCGCTGATAGATCCCCTTCACGTTATGACTCAACGACCCGTAATACCCCCGATTCGCCCACACCTCCGCCAACGCCGGCGGCAACTCGACCTCCTCCGCGATCTCCCGCCCCGTCCACCCCGCATTGATCAACCGCAACGTCTGGTCATGCATATACGCGTACAGATCCCGCTGCTGCTCCAACAACTCCACGATCAACTCGCCACCCCACGTGGGCCAGTGGTGCGAAGCGAACGCCACATCCGCCCGCCCCCCGAAAAGCGTCACGCTCTCACTCAAATACCGCGCCCACTGCCGGGCATCCCGCACCTGCGCGCCCCGCAACGTAATGATGTTGTGCATCGTGTGCGTCGCGTTCTCCGCCATGCACAACGCCCGCAGGTCCGGCAGCAGGAAATTCATCTCCGCCGGCGCCTCCGTCCCCGGCGTCATCTGAAACTCGAACCGCACGCCGTCCACCACCTCGACCTGCCCGGTACGCTCCACACTCCGCGTCGGCGGAATCAACCCCACCGACCCCAGCGACACCGTCTGCCCCAACCCACAACCCACCTGCCCCACCGCCGACTTCGGCAACTGCGCGCCGTACATGTACCCCGACCGGCGCTGCATCGCCGTCCCCGCGTACACGTTCTCCGACACCGCGTGCTCCAGAAACCCGTCCGGCGCCAGCACCGGCACGCCGTCCTCCGCACCGTTCGGCAGCACGCCGCGACACCCCCCGAAGTGATCCACATGCGGATGCGTGTAGATCAGCCCGGTGACCTTCCTGTCCCCGCGATGCGCGCGATACAGCTTCAGCGCGGCCGCCGCCGTCTCCGCCGAGATCAGCGGATCGATGACGATGACCCCCTGCTCGCCCTCGACCACCGTCATGTTCGACAGATCGAGCCCCCGCACCTGGTACACCCGGTCCGTGACCTTGTACAGCCCCTGCCTGGCCACCAACTTGCCCTGCCGCCACAGGCTCTTGTGCACGGTGTCCGGGGCGGCCCCCTTCAGGAACCCGTACGCGTCCGCGTCGTACACGACCTGACCCTTGGCGTTCTTCACCACCCCTGGCTTCGACGCCGCCACGAACCCCCGGTCCGCGTCGGCGAAATCACCCCCACCGGGCGGGGGCTTCTCCCCGACCGCCGAAGCGGCCTCCGGGCTGAGGGCGACGGCCGCCGCGGCGGCCCCTGCTGCTGCGGCCACGAAGCCGCGACGGCTGAGCGGAGTCATGCGCCCGAAGATCGCAGCGCGGTTTCTCCCCGGTCAACGCCCGCCCCACGATTTGGGGAGAGTCCCAACGGGGGCGGGGGAGGAGGGTGACGGGTCCTATTGCGGTCAGTATTTGGGTCCTACGTGGGTGTCCATGAGGGCGACTGATGCCTTGCGGGCGATGCGTCTTCCACTCGACGCCCAGTCGGTCGAGGGTGTCGGTGAAGAGCCCGATGATGTCGGTGGACGTATTCGTGAAGAAGTACCGCGGGTACTCATAGCGCTTGGGCGCGCCGCCGACGACGCGGGTCGTCCAGTTCGTGATGCGGCAGCCGTCGGAGTGGATGAGACCGCGGATGAATTCCCACGGGTGGGCGTCGACGATCTCCTGCTGCCAGGGTTCGAGGGCGATGGTGCGCTCGTGCTTCCTGCCGGGGCCATGCTGTGGGAAGAGGCAGGGCCAGTGCTTGCTGTAGCAGGTGACGTACTGGCAGCCCTGGCGTTGGATGCGGAACACCTTGTTGTCGGGGCGCAGGATCTGCATCACCTCCGCGCAGGAGTCGATGAGGCCGGGCCACGCGTCCGCACACGTGATGCGCAGGAAGTGGACGCCCCGGTGGAGGTAGCTGATGCAGCCGTCGCCGAGATAGAGACCCAGTAAGTACGAGTACGCGACCTGGTCGTCGGGCTTGCCGGGAACGTCACCGCACCTTGGGCAGCCCGGGGCGGTTGGACCGAGGGGTTCGATGCGTGTCTGCCAGGAGCGGATCGCTGCGCGCGAGACGCCTATTTCCTTGCTCACAGAGTTGAGGCTGCGCCCCTGGCCGACGAGAGTGAGAGCCTGTTTGCGTGTGCCCATGTCGTACATGCGGCCGATACTGAGGGCCCGGTCGTCATCGCGCTGACGAATTGATGCGGCGTACACGATCAAGTGAAGATGACCGAACGCCCGCAACCTTAGAATTCAAGGTGGAGTGCCCCAGGTGGGATTCGAACCCACACTGTCCGCTGTTTGAGAGCGGCCTCTCTAACCAGTTGGAGTACTGGGGCCTTAGAAAGGAAGGGTAACAGTGCCCCCTCGGCGCACCACCTTACCGCAGCTAGGTAGGCTCTGGGGAGCAGTACCTTTCCGGCCCGTACCGAGGAGCCCCCGTGACCACCCCCGAGTCGCCCGAGCCCGCTGACGTGTCCGACGAGCAGTCGCACGTCCCGCCGCTGACGACCCGCGTCGTCATCGCCGAGGACGAGGCCCTCATCCGGCTCGACCTCAAAGAGATGCTCGAGGAAGAGGGCTACACCGTCGTGGGCGAGGCCGGTGACGGCGAGACGGCGATCGAGCTCGCCCGCGAGCACAAGCCGGACCTCGTCATTCTCGACGTGAAGATGCCCGTCATGGACGGCATCTCCGCGGCGGAGAAGATCGCCGGGGAGTCCATCGCCCCGGTGCTCATGCTCACCGCGTTCTCCCAGCGCGACCTCGTCGAGCGCGCCCGCGACGCCGGTGCGATGGCGTATCTGGTGAAGCCGTTCAGCAAGAGCGACGTGGTGCCCGCCATCGAGATGGCGGTGTCCCGCTTCACGGAGCTGAAGGCTCTGGAGCAGGAGGTCGCGGACCTCACGCAGCGCCTGGAGACCCGCAAGCTGGTGGACCGCGCGAAGTCGATTCTCCAGACGGAGTACGGCTTGACGGAGCCGGCCGCGTTCCGCTGGATCCAGAAGACGTCGATGGACCGCCGCCTGTCGATGCAGCAGGTCGCGGAGGCGGTAATCGAGGACGCGGAGGAAAAGAAGGCAGCGAAAGGCTAGCCCTGTCGAGGGTGCCCCGTAAGCCGCGCGGTGGGCCGTGCCCCGTAAGGGGCGCGGGGAACTGCGCGACAAGCCCCCACTGCCCCGCAGCCAAAAGAACCACGAAGAGGGCGGTCCCCCCGACACCGGGGTGACCGCCCTCTTAGCTGCCCAAGGCCCAGGGGCCAGAAAAGATCAGTCCTCGCCGAGGTACGCCTTGCGTACCGACTCGTCGTGCAACAGATCCTGTCCGGTCCCGGACAGCACAATGTTGCCGACTTCCATGACGTGGCCGTGGTCGGCCAGCGACAACGCGGCCTGCGCGTTCTGCTCGACGAGCAGGATGGTGGTGCCCTGGGCCTTGAGCTCGACGATCGTCTGCATGATCTTCTGCATCATGATCGGCGAGAGGCCCATGGAGGGTTCGTCGAGCATGAGGAGTTTGGGCCGGGACATGAGGGCGCGGCCCATGGCGAGCATTTGCTGTTCGCCGCCGGAGAGGGTGCCGGCGGCTTGTTTGCGGCGTTCGCCGAGGATGGGGAAGAGCTCGTAGGCGCGTTGGATGTCCTTGTCGATGCCTGCCTTGTCGTCGCGGAGGTAGGCGCCGAGCTGGAGGTTCTCGGTGATGGTGAGCCGGGGGAAGATGTGCCGGCCTTCGGGGGAGTGGGCGAGTCCGAGGGCGACGATCTTGTGGGCGGGGACGCCGTTGAGGGGCTGCCCGTCGAACATGATCTTTCCGGCGAGTGGTTTGAGGAGTCCGGAGAGGGTGCGCAGGGTGGTGGTCTTGCCGGCGCCGTTGGTGCCGATGAGGGTGACGACCTGGCCTGCTTCGACGCTGAAGGAGATGCCTTTGACGGCTTCGATCTTGCCGTAGGCGACCCGGAGGTCTTCGACCTCGAGCAGTGTGGTCACGGGGTCTTTCCTTCCGCCGGGGTGTCCGCTGAGGCTTCGGCGGCCTCTGCCTCCGCTGCTTCGACTTCGGCGACTTCGGCGGCGCCGGGTGCGCCTTCGAAGGGGGTCCCGAGGTAGGCGGCGATGACGCGTTCGTCGGCCTGGACGGTTTCGGAGCTGCCTTCGACGAGTTTCTCGCCTTGGACGAGGACGGCGACGCGGTCGCAGAGGTTGAAGATGAACCGCATGTCGTGCTCGATGACGAGGACGGCGATGCCCTGGTCGCGGATGGCGAAGACGAGTTCTTCGGCGGCCCTGGTTTCTTGTGGGTTCATGCCGGCGGTGGGTTCGTCGAGCAGGAGCAGGCCCGGCTCGCTGGCCAGCGCGCGGGCGATTTCCAGCTTGCGTTGTTCGCCGTAGGGGAGGTTGCGGGAGAGGTGGTCGGCCTTGTGGGCGAGGCCGATGAATTCAAGGAGTTCCATGGCCCGCGCGTGAGAAGCCGCTTCAGCCTTCTTGAATCCAGGGCCGCGCAGAAGAGCCGACCAGAGCCCTTCCTTGGTCCTGGTGTGGCGTCCGACGAGGACGTTTTCCAGGACGGTCATGTTGGCGAAGAGCCGGATGTTCTGGAAGGTGCGGGCGATGCCGGCGTCGGTGACGAGGTGGGGTTTGGCGGGCAGGACGGTGCCTTTGTAGGAGACCTTGCCTTCGGTGGGGACGTAGAGGCCGGTGAGGCAGTTGAAGAAGGTGGTCTTGCCGGCGCCGTTGGGTCCGATGAGGCCGACGATTTCGCCGCTGTTGACGGTGAGGTCGACGGAGCGTACGGCGGTGAGGCCGCCGAAGCGCATGGTGACGCCGCTGGCGTCGAGGACGGTGGTGGTTGTGGTGGTCATGGTGGTCACGCCCCCGCCTTGCTCGCGCCGACGGTTCCTTCGGGGAGTTTCTGCTGGTCGGGTACGTCGAGTTGGTCGGTCTCGTGGTATTCGAGCTGGGCGCGCTTGTTGGCGACGAGTCCTTCTGGCCGGAAGCGCATGAGCAGGATGAGGGCGAGGCCGAAGAGCAGGAGCTGGTAGTCCTCGAGGAACTGGAGTTTGGCGGGGATGAGGTAGAGCAGTGCCGCGCCGATGAGCGGTCCGCTGATGGTGCCCATGCCGCCGAGGATGACGGCGGCGAGCAGGAACGCGGAGTTGGGGGGCACGGTGTTGGCGAAGAGGTACTGCTCGGGGGTGATGCTGTAGGAGACGTGGGCCTGCACGGTGCCGGCGAAGCCGGCGAGGGTGGCGCCGAGGGCGAAGGCGATGAGTTTGACGCGGAAGCCGTTGATGCCCATGGCGGTGGCGGCGGTTTCGTCCTCGCGGATGGCGACCCAGGCGCGGCCGATGCGGGATTCGCCGGAGCGGCGGAAGACGAGGACGACGACGGCGGTGAAGAAGAGCATCAGCAGGTAGTAGTTGGCGGGCCTGCTGAGGGTGAAGCCGAGGATCTCGTGTTCGATGCCGAGGTTCCAGCCGAGGATTTCCAGGTCGGGGATGTTGGGGATGCCCTGGGCGCCGTTGGTGAGGTCGGGTCCGGCGCTGCCGTTGAGGTTGTTCATGGTGATGCGGAAGATCTCGCCGAAGCCGAGGGTGACGATGGCGAGGTAGTCGCCGCGCAGTCGCAGGGTGGGGGCGCCGATGATGACGCCGAAGGCGAGGGAGGCGGCGGCGCCGGTGAGGACGGCGGCCCAGAAGGGGAAGTGGACGTCGAAGGTGGATGCGGGCGATCCGGAGACGAGGGCGGCGGTGTAGGCGCCGACGCCGAGGAAGGCGACGTATCCGAGGTCGAGGAGTCCGGCGAGGCCGACGACGACGTTCAGGCCGAGGGCGACGGTGGCGAAGATGAGGATGTTGACGCCGATGAGGGCGTAGGAGGCGTCGGTCTGGGTGAAGGGGAAGAGGGCCGCGGCGACGATGGCGGCGGTGAAGGTGACGTTGCGGTGTTTGGCGGTGAGGGTGTTGAGGCGTGGGATGAGTCCGGCTCGGTTGAGTGCGGTGGCTCCGAAGATGGTGGTGATGAGGAAGCCGATGAAGAGTTCGGAGTATGCCTCGATGCCGTAGGCGAGGACGTAGAGGCCGATGCCGAACGAGGCGGCGATGATGAGGATTTCGATCCAGTCCGGCAGGGTTTTGGCGCGCGGTGGTGCGGGTGCCTTGAGGCTGTGGCGCAGGCGCTGCCAGGGGCTGGTGTGGGGTTCGTCGGCGGGCAGGTCGGAGGGGAGCCCGAGGGCGCCGATGACGGCGATGAGGGCGCCGATGCCGGAGATCCAGGCGCCGGGTTCGAGGTTGACGATGCCGCCGAGGTGTTCGGCGATGGCGCCCATGGTGTAGCCGGTGGTGCCGAGGACGCCGAGGCTGAGCAGGAGGACGGGGCTGTTGGTGCCGCCGGGGATGAGCCAGCCGAGGCCGCGGATGCCTTGTCCGGCGAGGGTGAAGAGCAGGGTGAGGGCGGCGCCGACGAGGGTGATGGTCTGGAGGCCGCCGGGGTAGCCGGTGACGGTGAGGTCGCCGGGGAAGCTGGTGGTCCAGGTCCAGGCGAGGAAGGTGCCGATGAGGGCCGCGGCGGAGCCGGCGAGGACGGCGATGCGGGCGGCGGCCGGGGGCAGCGGGAGGGTGGAGGCGGGGGTGCTCGCGGGGGTCTTGGCGGGGCTGCCCGAGTTCTTGGTGGTGTTCGTTGTCATGGGTATCACGCCCGATCCGCGACGCGTTCGCCGAGTAGCCCTTGGGGCCTCAGGAGCAGGACGAGGATGAGGAGGGCGAAGGCCCACACGTCCTTCCAGGCGCCGCCGCCGAACTGTTCCATGCCGGGTACGTCGGCCATGTAGCCGGTGGCGAGGGCTTCGGCGACGCCGAGGACGATGCCGCCGAGCATGGCGCCGTAGATGTTGCCGATGCCGCCGAGCACGGCGGCGGTGAAGGCTTTGAGGCCCATGATGAAGCCCATTTTGAAGCCGACTTGGCCGTTGTGGAGGCCGTAGCCGACGGCTGCGACGGCGGCGAACGCGGCGCCGATGGCGAAGGCCATGACGATGATGCGGTCGGTGTTGATGCCCATGAGCTTGGCGGTGTCGGGGTCTTGTGCGGTGGCCTGCATGCCGCGGCCGGTGCGGGTCTTGTTGACGTAGTAGGCGAGGGCGAGCATGCACAGGGGGGCGGCGATGATGAGGAAGAAGTCGCCGCGTTGGACGTCGGCGCCGAAGACGTGGACGGGGTCGCCGCTGAACTGGGGGAAGGTGCGGTCCTTCTTGGCTTCGGGGTACCACTTCCAGACGGCCTGCTGGAGCAGGATGGACAGGCCGATGGCGGTGATGAGGGGGGCGAGTCGTGGTGCGCCGCGCAGGGGGCGGTAGGCGAAGCGTTCGGCGGCGGTGCCGACGGCGACGGAGCATATGACGCCGCCGATGATCATGAGCGGGATCGCGGCGAGCAGGGAGAATCCCTCGGGGAGCCAGAGGGAGACGGTGAGGGCGCCGAAGCCCCCGACCATGAAGATCTCGCCGTGGGCGAAGTTGATGAGCTGGACGATTCCGTAGACCATCGTGTAGCCGATCGCGATGAGACCGTACATCGCGCCGAGGATGAGTCCATTGGCCAGCTGTTGCGGCAGTTCGTTCACCGCAGGGCCTCCGTTGGTTCGGATATGGCACCGCGCGGGAGCGCTGGTAGCGCTTCCCGCGCGGTCTTGGAGTCAATGGCTGTGCGTGGGGTTCAGCGGGGCTTGTATGCCTCGCTGAACTTGGATTCCCACTTGTTGTTCTTGATCTCGTACGCGGTCATCATCGTGTTCGTGGTGTCGCCGTACTGGTCGAAGGAGACGGTGCCGGTGACGCCGTCGAACTTGACCTTGCTCATGCTGGCGAGGACCTTCTCGCGGCCGTCGGAGGGGAGTTCTCCGTCGTTTTCGTCGACGGCGAGCTTGACGGCTTCGATGATCGCCCAGGTGGCGTCGTAGGTGCCGCCGCCGTAGGTCTCCATGTTTTCTTTGTAGTTCTTGTTGTATTCCGCGATGAACTTCTTCGCGGAGGGGAGTTCCTCGACGGGGGCGCCGACGGAGGTGCCGAGGTCGCCTTCGGCCTTCTTGTTGAGCTTGGGGAACTCTTCGCTCTTCATGCCGTCGCCGCCCATGAGCGGGACGTTGGCGCCGGATTCCTTGAGCTGCTGGCTGAGGGGGGCCGCGGCGGGGTATTCGCCGCCGTAGTAGACGGCTTGGGCGCCCTTGCCCTTGACCTTGGAGGCGACGGACTTGAAGTCGCGGTCCTCGGGGTTGACGTGGTCCTGGCCGACGATCTTGCCGCCGAGGTCGGTGAAGGTGTCCTTGAAGGACGCGGCGAGGCCGGCGCCGTAGGTCTTCTGGTCGTCGATCACGTAGACCTTCTTGATCTTCGCCTTCTGGAACAGGTACTGGGCGGCGAACTGGCCCTGTACCTGGTCGGTGGTGGCGGTGCGGAAGAAGGTCTTGAACTGGCGCTTCTTGTCGCCCTTCTTCCAGCCGTCGCCCTGGGTCAGCTCGGTGCCGGTGTTGGCGGGCGAGATCTGGGTGAGGTTGGCGTCGTTGAAGGGCTTCTGCATCGACTGCGAGACGCTGGAGTTCAGCGGGCCGACGACGCCGATGACGTCCTTGTTGCTGATGAACTTCTGGGCGTTCTGGCCGCCGACGGAGGGCTGGGCCTGGTCGTCGAGGGGCTGGAGCTTGAACTCGACGCCGTCGACCGTGTTCTCCTTGTTGGCCGTCTTGACGGCGAGTTCGGCGGAGTTGCGCATGCCGATGCCGAGCGCGGAGAGGTCGCCGGTGAGGGGGGCGTCGAAGCCGATGGTGACGGTGGTCTTGTCCCCGCCCTTGTCGCCGGAGTCCTTGTCCTTGTCGCGCGACCCGCAGGCGGTGAGGGTGAGTGCCCCTGTGGTCAACACCGTGGTGAGGATGAGCGCGGAACGGTTTCGCACGATGGGTCCTTTCCCTGGCGCGGCCACCTCAGCGGAGGTGCCGTGAAGATCGCCGGGCCGTACTGGTGGTGGTACAGGGCCGTGCAATTCAGTTCGCGCCCGGCGGCGCGGTGACTGGCCGTGACTCTAAGGGGGCATTTGATCCAGGTGGAGTGGTCGGAGCAAGGCTGTGACGCTCTTGTTATGCCGCGGAGTATTCCGCGCCGGAACTCAGGGGGCGGTTGTGGCGGAATACGTACGCTTCGGCAGATCCCGCCCGCCCGGAACGGGCAGGACCGTTAAGTGGTTTCACTCATGACAGCGGTGTTCGGGGCGTATGCGGAGGCGCCCGCACGGAAATGATCTTTCGCGTGTTCCGGATGCTTCTGGTGGGTCGCGGGGGGATTGCGCGCGCATTACGCAGCGTTACCAGAAAGAAAGGGAGCCCGGCATTCCGTGGCACTTTTCCGTTTTCGCGAATGTGCGCGGTCAGGAGTGTTATTGCGCAGCACTCCTGTTTTCCCCGTGAAGACCACAGGCCCCCGCACGGATGCGGGGGCCTGTGGGGGCCTGCGGAGGGGGCGTGGCTCGGGCGGCACGCCCTGGATACGCATGGTGACGACGCGTGTCCGCTATCCGGTCACTGTCGTGGGCGGGGGGCCGTCCGGCGGGCCAGGGGCCACCCGTGCCCCGTAAGGGGCGCGGGGAACTGCGCGACCAGCCCCCACCGGGCCCGCAGGCAAATCACGACGCAGCCGGCAAGGCGCCCAGCGCCGGGCTCAGGCGGCCGTGCCGCCGGTCGGGTCTGTCGTGGCGCCCACCGGGCGCAGCATGCACGTAAGGCGGGCGCTGCACACCCGCCGACCCTCCTCGTCGCTGACGACGACTTCGTACGTCGCCGTGGACCGCCCCCGATGCACGGGCGTGGCCACACCCGTGACAAGGCCGGACCGCACCCCGCGGTGGTGCGTGCAGTTCAGGTCAACGCCCACGGCGAGCTTCCCGCTGCCGCCGTGCAGCATCGAGCCGATCGACCCGAGCGTCTCGGCGAGGACGGCGGACGCGCCGCCGTGCAGCAGGCCGTACGGCTGGGTGTTGCCCTCGACGGGCATGGTGCCGACCACGCGCTCGGCGGAGGCTTCGAGGATCTGCACGCCCATGCGGTCGCCGAGGTGGCCGGCGGAGAACAGGGCGGGCAGGTCGACGCCGAGCGCGGCGTACTCGTCGATGACCTCTTGCGGGAACTTGGTCGTGTGCTGCTCACCCATGGGCCGGGCTCCGTTCGTCGGCGACACCTGACAACAACAGCGGCGGCCACCGCGGTGGCGCGCCGGTTGCTGAGCGAACGCTCAGTCGGTCGCCGATTGTTCCAGGCGTACGACCACGGACTTGCTGGCGGGGGTGTTGCTGGTGTCGGCCGTGGCGTCCAGCGGCACCAGCACGTTGGTCTCCGGGTAGTACGCCGCGGCGCAGCCCCGTGCCGTGGGGTAGTGCACGACGCGGAAGCCGGGCGCCCGCCGTTCGACGCCGTCCTGCCACTCGCTGACCAGGTCGGTGTACGAGCCGTCGGCGAGGCCGAGTTCGCGGGCGTCGTCGGGGTTGACGAGGACGACGCGGCGGCCGTTCTTGATGCCCCGATAGCGGTCGTCGAGGCCGTAGATGGTGGTGTTGTACTGATCGTGGGAGCGCAGGGTCTGCAGCAGCAGCCGGCCCTCGGGTACGGCGGGGTACTCCACGGGGGCGGCCGTGAAGTTGGCCTTGCCGGTGGCTGTGGGGAAGCGGCGCTCGTCGCGCGGGGCGTGCGGCAGCGCGAAGCCTCCGGGGTGAGCCACGCGTGCGTTGAAGTCCTCGAAGCCGGGGATCACGCGCGCGATGCGGTCGCGCACCGACGCGTAGTCCTTCTCGAACTCCTCCCAGGGCGTGGCCGATTCGGGGCCGAGGACGCGGCGGGCGAGGCGGCACACGATGGCGGGCTCGGACAGCAGGTGCGGGCTCGCGGGGGCCAGGCGTCCGCGTGAGGCGTGCACCATGCCCATGGAGTCCTCGACGGTCACGAACTGCTCGCCGCCGCCTTGCAGGTCCCGCTCGGTGCGGCCGAGGGTGGGCAGGATCAGGGCGCGCGCGCCGGTGACGGCGTGCGAGCGGTTGAGCTTCGTCGACACGTGCACCGTCAGGCGGGCGCGCCGCATCGCCGCTTCGGTGACCTCTGTGTCGGGGGACGCGGACACGAAGTTGCCGCCCATGGCGAAGAACACCTTCGCCTCGCCGTCGCGCAGCGCGCGGATGGCGCGCACGACGTCCAGGCCGTGGTGGCGCGGCGGCGCGAAGCCGAACTCCTTCTCCAGGGCGTCCAGGAACGCGGGCGCGGGCCGCTCGAAGATGCCCATCGTGCGGTCGCCCTGCACGTTGGAGTGGCCGCGCACCGGGCACACGCCCGCGCCGGGGCGGCCGATGTTGCCGCGCAGGAGCAGGAAGTTGACGACCTCGCGGATGGTGGGCACCGCGTGCTTGTGCTGGGTCAGGCCCATCGCCCAGCACACCACCGTGCGCTTCGAGGCGAGCACCATGCGCAGGGCTTCCTCGATGCGGGCGCGGTCCAGGCCGGTCGCCGTCAGCGTCTCGTCCCAGTCGGCGGCGCGGGCGGCGGCGACGAACTCCTCGTACCCATGGGTGTGTTCACGGACGAACGCCTCGTCGACGGCGCCGTCCGTCTCCAGGATGAGCTTGTTGAGGAGGCGGAAGAGGGCCTGGTCACCGCCGAGGCGGATCTGCAGGAACAGGTCGGTGAGGGCGGTGCCCTTGAGCATGCCCTGCGGGGTCTGCGGGTTCTTGAAGCGCTCCAGGCCCGCCTCGGGCAGCGGATTCACCGTGATGATCTTCGCGCCGTTGTTCTTCGCCTTCTCCAGGGCGGAGAGCATGCGCGGGTGGTTCGTGCCGGGGTTCTGCCCGGCGACGATGATCAGGTCCGCCTGGTGGAGGTCTTCGAGGAGGACGCTGCCCTTGCCGACGCCGAGGGTCTCGGTGAGGGCCGATCCCGACGACTCGTGGCACATGTTCGAGCAGTCGGGCAGATTGTTCGTGCCGAGCTCGCGCGCGAACAGCTGGTACAGGAACGCGGCTTCGTTGCTGGTGCGCCCCGACGTGTAGAAGAGGGCCTCGTCGGGGGAGGCGAGGGCGGCCAGCTCCTCGGCGACGATGTCGAAGGCCCGCTCCCACGGCACCGCCTCATAGTGGTCGGAGCCCTCCGCCAGATACATGGGGTGGGTGAGGCGGCCCTGCTGGCCCAGCCAGAACCCACTGCGCGTGGCGAGGTCCGACACCGGGTGCGCGGCGAAGAAGTCCGGCGTGACGCGGCGCAGGGTGGCTTCCTCGGCGACGGCCTTCGCGCCGTTCTCGCAGAACTCCGCCTTGTGCCGGTGCTCCGGCTCGGGCCAGGCGCAGCCGGGGCAGTCGAAGCCGTCCTTCTGATTGACGCGCAGCAGCGTCAGCGCCGTGCGCCGCACGCCCATCTGCTGCTGCGCCATGCGCAGGGTGTGGCCGATGGCGGGCAGTCCGGCCGCGGCGTGCTGGGCGTCCGTGACCTGCGGCGCGTCCTGGACCGGATCGCCCTTGGGCGGCTTGCTTGCCATGGCCTGCTCCTCTTCGAGCGCATACGTGACGTACGTCTCCGATCCTCCCACGCACGACTGACACAGCCCCCGGCCGGGCTCGGGATGACCGGACTGTCAGTGGGGCGTGGCAGGATCGGGGGCGTGGCAGAAACAGCAGCGAAGAAGAAGTCCGCGCCCGCCGGGAAGACGGCGAAGAAGGCGACCCCGACCACTGGCGGCGAGCGCCCGCGCCTGCTCCTCATGGACGGGCACTCCCTGGCGTATCGGGCGTTCTTCGCGCTGCCCGCGGAGAACTTCACGACGGCGACGGGCCAGCCGACGAACGCGATCTACGGCTTCGCGTCGATGCTGGCGAACACGCTGCGCGACGAGGCGCCCACGCACTTCGCGGTGGCCTTCGACGTCTCGCGCAAGACCTGGCGCTCCGAGGAGTTCACGGAGTACAAGGCGAACCGCTCCAAGACCCCCGACGAGTTCAAGGGCCAGGTCGAGCTGATCGGCGAGCTGCTCGACGCGATGAACGCGGTGCGCTTCGCGGTCGACGGCTTCGAGGCGGACGACGTCATCGCCACGCTGGCCACGCAGGCCGAGGCGGCCGGCTTCGAGGTCCTGATCGTCACCGGCGACCGTGACTCCTTCCAGTTGATCAGCGACCACGTGACGGTGCTGTATCCGACGAAGGGCGTCTCGGAGCTGACGCGCTTCACCCCGGAGAAGGTCGAGGAGAAGTACGGCCTGACCCCGGCGCAGTATCCGGACTTCGCGGCGCTGCGCGGCGACCCGTCGGACAACCTCCCGGGCATCCCCGGTGTCGGCGAGAAGACGGCCGCGAAGTGGATCAACCAGTTCGGTTCGTTCGCGGAGCTGGTCGAGCGCGCCGACGAGGTCAAGGGCAAGGCCGGGCAGAACTTCCGCGACCACATCGAGGCGGTGAAGCTGAACCGCCGTCTCACGGAGATGGTGCGTGACGTGGAGCTGCCCAGGACGGTCGAGGACCTGGCGCGCGCGGCGTACGACCGCAAGGGCGTCGCGATGGTCCTGGACACCCTGGAGATCCGCAACCCCTCGCTGCGGGAGCGGCTGCTCGCCGTGGACCCGGGCGCCGAGGAGGCCGAGGAGGCCCCGGCCGCCGAGGGCATCGACCTGGACGGCGCGGTGCTCGGCGCCGGCGAGCTCGCCCCCTGGCTCGCCGAGCACGGCAAGGCGGTGCTCGGCCTGGCCACGGTCGACACCTGGCAGCTCGGCACGGGTTCCGTCACCGAGGTCGCGCTCGCCGCGGCCGGGGGAGCGGCCGCCTGGTTCGACCCGGCGCAGCTCGACGAGGCCGACGAGAACGCCTTCGCGGCCTGGCTCGCCGACCCGAAGAAGCCCAAGGTCCTGAACAACGCCAAGGGCGTGATGCGGGTCTTCGCCGAGCACGGCTGGAGCGTCGACGGCATCACCATGGACACCGCGCTCGCGGCGTATCTGGTCAAGCCCGGCCGCCGCTCCTTCGACCTGGACGCGCTGTCCCTGGAGTATCTGGGCCGTGAGCTGGTGCCCGCCGCGGCGGCCGACGGCCAGCTCGCGTTCGGCACCGAGGACGAGGACGGCGCCGAGGCCGACGCGCTGATGGTGCAGGCCCGCACCATTCTCGACCTGGGCACGGCCTTCGGCGACCGCCTCAAGGAGGTGAACGCCGCCGACCTCCTCAAGGACATCGAGCTGCCCACGTCCACCCTCCTGGCCCGCCTGGAGCGGTACGGCATCGCGGCGGACCGCGCCCATCTGGAGGCCATGGAGCAGCAGTTCGCGGGCGCCGTGCAGCAGGCGGTGAAGGAGGCGCACGCCGCCGCGGGCCACGAGTTCAACCTCGGCTCGCCCAAGCAGCTCCAGGAAGTCCTCTTCGGCGAGCTGGGCCTGCCCAAGACGAAGAAGACCAAGACGGGGTACACCACGGACGCCGACGCGCTCGCCTGGCTCGCCGCCCAGACGGACAACGAACTGCCCGTGATCATGCTGCGCCACCGCGAGCAGGCGAAGCTGCGCGTCACCGTCGAGGGCCTGGTCAAGTCGATCGCCGCGGACGGCCGCATCCACACGACGTACAACCAGACCGTGGCCGCCACCGGCCGCCTGTCGTCCACGGACCCGAACCTGCAGAACATCCCGGTGCGCACCGACGAGGGCCGCGCCATCCGCCGCGGCTTCGTCGTCGGCGAGGGCTTCGAGTCCCTGATGACCGCCGACTACAGCCAGATCGAACTGCGCGTCATGGCCCACCTGTCGGAGGACGAGGGCCTCATCGAGGCGTTCACCTCCGGCGAGGACCTGCACACCACGGTGGCCTCCCAGGTGTTCGGCGTGGAGCGCTCCGGCGTCGACGCGGAGATGCGCCGCAAGATCAAGGCCATGTCGTACGGCTTGGCGTACGGCCTGTCGGCGTTCGGCCTCTCCCAGCAGCTCGGCATCGAGGCGGCGGAGGCGCGCGCCCTGATGGACACGTACTTCGAGCGCTTCGGCGGCGTACGCGACTATCTGCGCCGCGTCGTCGACGACGCCCGCGCCACGGGTTATACGGAGACGATGCTGGGCCGTCGCCGCTATCTGCCCGACCTCAACAGCGACAACCGGCAGCGGCGCGAGATGGCCGAGCGGATGGCGCTCAACGCGCCCATCCAGGGGACGGCGGCGGACATCGTCAAGATCGCCATGCTGAACGTGCACCGCGCGCTGACGGAGGCGAAGCTGACCTCGCGGATGCTGCTCCAGGTCCACGACGAAATCGTCCTGGAGATCGCCCCCGGCGAGCGGGCGGCGGTCGAGGAGCTCGTCCGCCGGGAGATGGCCGGGGCGGTGTCGCTTCGAGCGCCGTTGGATGTGTCGGTGGGCGTCGGACCCGACTGGGAGTCGGCGGCACATTAGCCTCCGGCCGGCCGGGCGGCTGATCCTGCGGGACACATAAGGTGCGCGGGCGCGGTAAATTCAGCCCGTCCGGCGTTTGAGGACGAGGCCGCAGGCCGATCGACGGCACGCCCGGCAGCGGGACACCAACGGCACCGCCCAAGGCCCCCCGGCCAGAAAGCCTCACGAACAGGTGTCTAGGCTCCGTAAGTTGTCGTAGTGTCGCCTGAGTCGTCCCCCGAGGGCGCGCGGGCGCGCAGCGCAGGGGGACGGCGCGGGCAGGGTCGTCAAGGGGAGGGATTCACGGACATGGCGGCGGTATTCGGCAAGCGGATGCGCAGGACCGCGGTGACCACCGCGGTCGCCGCCGCGGCGGTGGCGGCGCTCGCCGCCTCGCAGGCGCCGGGCGTGACGACCGACCAGGGACGTGACGACAGAGCGGGCGCCGCGGACTCCACGCCCTCGCCCGACGGCGACTCCGCCACCGGCAACTCGCCGTACTACACGGACCTGCCGCCCCTGGAGAGCCCCGTCCCGCCGAGCGCCAAGCCCGGCGGTGGCGGCGTGGGCACCGGCGACCCCGAAGCGGGCCTGCCGGCCTCGGTCCTGGACGCGTACAAAAAGGCCGAAGCGGCCGTGCGCACGTCCCGGCCCGGCTGCAACCTGCCCTGGCAACTGCTCGCCGCCATCGGCAAGGTCGAGTCGGGCCAGGCCCGCGGCGGCCGCGTCGACGCCGACGGCACGACGCTCACGCCGATCCTCGGCCCGGTCCTCGACGGCAACGGCTTCGCGAAGATCACCGACACCGACGGCGGCGCCTTCGACGGCGACACCACGCACGACCGCGCCGTCGGCCCCATGCAGTTCATCCCCTCCACGTGGGAGAGCTGGCAGCAGGACGGCAACGCCGACGGCAAGAAGGACCCCAACAACATCTACGACGCCGCGCTCGGCGCCGCCCACTACCTGTGCGCGAACGGCCGCGACCTCGCCGTCAAGGACGACCTGCACGCCGCGATCCTCAGCTACAACCGCTCGACGGAGTACCTGAACACGGTCCTGTCGTGGCTGGAGTACTACCGCAAGGGCACCCACGAGATCCCCGACGGCACCGGCTCGCTCCCGGGCGACCGCAGCGACAAGAACCGGCCGACGCCCGGCCCGAGCGTCCGGCCCACGCCGCCCGCCACCACCCCGCCGCCGCCCGCTGCCCAAGCCCGAGCCGGAGGAGCCGAGCAAGAAGCCGGGCGACAAGCCGAGCGAGAAGCCGGGCGGCACCCCGAGCCCGAAGCCGCCCAACCCGCCCAAGCCGGGCGAACCCGGCGAGACCCCCAAGCCCCCGAAGCCCCCCAGGCCGCCCAAGCCGTCCGAGCAGGTCGCCCGCCTGGAGAACGCGGGTGCCGCCGAGCTCACCGCGACCGCGGGCGACGCCTTCGCCCGGCGCGTCGCGGTCAAGGCGGAGACGGGCTCCGGCCGCGGCGTGGCCAAGGTCAAGGTGCGCTTCACCGTCTCGGGCGACACGGACACCCGGTTCGAGGGCGGCGCGCGCAGCGTCACCGTCACCACGACCGGCACCGGCACCGCCACGGCACCCGTGCTCCAGGCGGGCGAGGAGACCGGTGAGTTCACGGTCCGCGCGCGCGTCGTCGACCGCTCCCTGACCGCCGTGGAGGTCCCCGCGACCGTCACGGCGCGCCGCGCCGACGCCGTCGTACGCACCGGCGACAAGGCGCTGGTCTGCGCGCCCGGCAAGGAGTTCGCCGACCAGGTGGAGGTCAAGGCGACGTACAAGGGCCGGAGCGCCCCCGGCGTCGCCGCCACCGCCACGATGATCAAGTCGGCGCAGGACGGCACCGCGAACGACAAGGGCCCCTACTTCAAGGACGCCGACGGCGAGCCGGTGCGCACCCTCAAGGGCCTGAAGACGGACGAGAACGGCAAGCTGCTGCTGCCGAAGATGTACGCCGACGACACCGCCGGGACGTATCTCCTGCGCATCGTCACCAACGGCGGCGCCACGCTCACCGTCGAACTGAAGGTGGCGGCGCCCGCCGCGTGACGCGGACCGCGCCCCCGTCGCACCACCCGGACCGCCTCCGGCCCACCAGGGCCGGGGGCGGTCCTGTCTGTGTGCGACGTGTTCTCATCTGGCCTGCGCGTTGCTACGGTGCCCCCGCCCTGACGAACAGTCAGTTCCGGCCGTCAGTCGTGAGCCGCCGGCCGCCAGCCGCCTCGGGAGGCCCCGCATGCGTGCCCTCATCGCCGCCGCCACCGGCCTCGCCGTCGCCCTCGCCCTGGTCCTGACGATCACCGCGATCGGGGCCCCGCCCGGCGAGACCTCGCCCGAGCCGCTGCTCACCACCGTCCCCAAGCACCCGTAGGGAGGGCCGAGATGCGCCGCAAGGCCGGTCTGGTCCTGCTCGCCTTCGCCGTGTTCTGCGCGGCCATGTCCCCGCTGCTGCGCTGGTACGCCTTCCCGCGCCTCGCCAAGATCCCGCCGAGCCAGTACCAGGAGGCGGTCCTGGAGGCGAAGAACCCGACGCTCATCGACTACGGCACGATGAAGGCCAAGAAGGTCCCCAAGGTCACCATCGTGCAGACCCTCAAGGGCAACGTGGAGGCGTCGGAGAAGATCGAGAAGAGCGCCGACCGCGACGTCGTCGTCTGGGACGCCCTGTCCTACGTACAGGACTCCGAGGGCAAGATGGTCTCCAAGATCCCCGAGCGCTACATCTTCGACGCCCACAGCCAGGAACCCGTCCACGCCACCGGCGAGATGGTCGACGGCGACCCCGTCAAGCGCCAGGGCATCGAGTTCAAGTGGCCCTTCCTGACCGAGAAGCGGGACTACGAGTACTTCGACGCGCAGGCCCGCGTCACCCGGCCCATCCACTACAAGGGCACCCAGAACTTCCGCGGCGTCGACGTCTACTACTTCGAGCAGACCATCCCCTGGACCAAGGTCCCCTTCCCCAAGACGATGCCGGTCAAGGGCATCACCCCGGAGTCCCTCGCCAAGACCGGCACCACCCGCTGGTACACCACGGTCCGCAAGTTCTGGGTCGACCCCACCACCGGGGCACCCGTCTACGGCGAGGAGATCCAGAAGAACGAACTGCGCGGCGGGACCCTTCTCGGCGGCCGCGACAAGGTCACGGTCTTCGCCGGACACGTGAAGATGCGCGAGGACTACATCAAGCACACGGTCGACCTGGTCAAGTCCCAGCGCGTCCTGGTGCTCCTGCTGACCTCGTACCTCCCCTGGGGCTTCCTGATCCTCGGCGCACTCCTGCTCGCGCTCTCCCTCTGGCTGGAGGCCCGCAGCCGGGGTCCGGGCGCCCCGGCCCCCGCCGCGGACAACGACCCGGAACCCGAGCCGGTCAACGCCTAGGGCGTGTCCGCGCCCCCTCGGGCCTGACGGGCCTTCGTGTACCGGGTCGGCTCGGCCGCCGCGGGGTCCTCCGGCCACGGGTGCTTCGGATAGCGGCCGCGCAGTTCGGCGCGGACCGCGCGGTAGCCGTCGCGCCAGAAGGAGGCGAGGTCGGCGGTGACGGCGGCGGGGCGTCCCGCGGGGGACAGCAGATGCACGAGGAGCGGTACGCCCGCGACGCGCGGGGTGTCCGCGAGCCCGAACATCTCCTGCAACTTCACCGCGAGGACGGGCCGTTCGGGGTCGGTGTAGTCGACGCGGATCCGGGACCCGCTCGGCACCTCCACGCGCTCCGGCGCCAGCGCGTCCAGGCGGGCCGCCTCGCCGGTGGCCCACGGCAGCAGCCGCGTGAGCGCCTGCCCGGCGTCGATGCGGCCCAGGTCGGCGCGGCGGCGGGCCCGGCCGAGCTCGGGTTCCAGCCAGGCGTCGGCCCGCTCCAGGAGCGCCTCGTCGGACACGTCCGGCCAGGGCTCGCCCAGGTGCCGCCGCAAAAACCGGAGCCGGTCGCGCAGGGCGGCGGCGTCCCGGTCCCACCGCAGCAGCCCGAGCCCTTCGCGCCGCAGCCCTTCCAGCAGTCCTTCCCGTACGAGACCGGGGTCCGGGGCGCGCAGCGGCCGCACCGCCAGCTCCACCGCGCCGAGGCGCTCCACGTGCCGTGCGACGAGTTCGCCGCCGGCCCAGGCGACCTCGTCGCGCTCGGCGCGCAGCGGC